>JAEEHZ010000126.1 GCA_016281115.1 Clostridiaceae bacterium
CGAAAGCATAAAGGCAGAACTCAAACAAACCGAGAATTTGCAAACTGAGTTGTGCAACAGATATGATGAGATAATCTCTTGGTCAGAGCTTTTTGATAACACGACGATAGAAGCCAAAAAGATGATCGTAAACAGTATGATAAAACGAATTGACGTATTTCGTGATTACAGACTGGAAATAGAGTTCAATTTCGACATCAGACAGTTCTTCATTGGAATTGATGAAGAAAGAGCGCTTGATTTAAGCGCATAATATAAACACCATAGAAAAAAGACAGCCCGACAAAATGGGCTGTCTTTTTAGGTGTTGCCTTAAAATCATTACGGTATATATTTTAGTGCGGAATCGGGGATGACAACATCTTTTTTTATTATAAATGTGTCTGTATTGATCGTTCCTGTCTTTTTACTGATATTAGTTACATATTTGGTTAATGATACGGTGCAATTCAGTCCCCAATCTCCGCCTACCGTAGTAATTTTATACTGTGTAAATATATATTCATTATCATTTTCTTCAAAGTATCTGTATAACACATCACGGTTTTCCAAATCCATAATCGTTAAAACAGTATCATGATCAAGCTTTTGAAAAACCACATCTGCGAACGAATAATGAGTTTTTCCGCCGTAGTAGCTTGAATCTCCTTTAGAAAACTTAATTACGCTGTCTTTGTAAAAATTTATCCTGTATGCGAAAGGTCCTCGTTTTACTCGAAGCTGATAATACAGATCGTTTTCACCGATAAATTCTACGGAATAATCGGTATAATCGTCAGATAACGCAAAATTCAAAGCTATATCTTTCGCTTGTTCCAAAGAAGAAACCGAACCTGACAGCCAAATATCATCGCCATACCATTGTTCACCTTGATAGCCGTTTTCACCTTTTAGAAAATCAACCGAAAATGTGTCGAAGGTATGCAGATCAGTATTCAGTATACCGGTTGATCCATAAGCAATTTCAACCAATTGCTCATCTGTTATGTTTTCGATGGCTGAAACTAATTCGTTGTGCGTCATTTTTTTCATTTTATCAAGAGTAGAATTACCGCCGATTTTGTTCTCTATAAGCCCTGCAATTATTTTTTGCATCGTTGTAACGTCAAGCATTGTTATTTCGCCGCTGCGATCCGCGTCTGCGAGCTTTAACTGCTCAGGCGTAAACTCAATGAGCTTTGCAATGTACTTTTGAAGCATTACTACATCTTCCATATTTACTTTGCCGTCGCCGTTTACATCGCCTGTAATTCCTGTATCGCTGTCAGTCGGCTTTTCGGTATCAGTTGGGGGTTCGCTGTCAATTGGTTTTTCTGTATCGGTCGGTTTTTCTGTGTCGGTAACGGGAGCTTCGCTGTCACTGCCTGCTTGCCTTTTAAGGCTTGACATCGGCAGCCAACCCGTTTGACCGTTATAAGTAGTTTTACCGTAGCCGTTGCGCACTTCCGTTATATGTACAGATGTGCCGTCGGGAATGTATAAAACAGGCTCGCCCGTGTATGGGTCGGCATAGAAGCATAAGCTGTCGCTGTCGGGTGTATCGACACAGTACTCTCCGGGTTCGTAATCCGAATCTATGTCGGTTACGTGCGTACCGTCCGTATTTGTATCGGCCTTACTTATCAGCTCCGACATAACCACCCAGCCCGATACATAGTTATAGTACGTTTTTCCGAATCCGTCTGAGATATCTGAAATATAAATAACCGCGCCGTTTGGAACAAACCCGATCACGTTGCTGTCGGTTGAAGCGGATTTGTAAATATTAATGCAATATTCCACGCTGTAATTGCCTGTCGTATTATTTAGAGAATCATGAGGTAATATTTCTCTTATAAACGTAAGATTCTGCAAATAAACCCAGCCGCTCTTTCCGCCGTATGATGTTTTACCAAAACCGTTTGATATTTCTGTTATTTTAATAATTGCTCCGTTTGGAATATGTCCTACTATTCCGCTTGCTTGAGAGTGATACTCTCTCAATATAATGTGACTTCCTTCGGAAACGGTTACCTCGTATAGGCTTGCCAGGTTATCGGATGACTCAACAGAACCAACAGGAACAAAACTAATATTATTAGTATCCGCAAAGTATTCCGCATAAGAGTTTTTATAACCGTATATCGTTTTCAGGCTTGTACATTCACTGAAAGCGGTATTGTTTATAGATTCTATGCTTAGTGGAATGTTTACCGATTTTAAGCCGCTGCACCTGAAAAATGCGTATTTCTTTACAGTTGTTATATCATCGGGAATATTCAAATCGGTTATTTCTTCATCATTTAAGTACAAGTGATGAGCATAATATAGCGGATTGGAGCTTTCAAAGTAAAAATCAATTTTACACCAGGCGGAAAGGTCTTTTATATTCACCTTGCTTAAAGCGGTACAGTTTTCAAAAGAACGCTCCATCGCCGCAACACTCGGTGGGATAGCAACACTTATTAATCCACTGCAGTTATTAAAGGCTCCGGAATCTATTTTGGTAACTCCATCGGGGATAGTAACGCTTTTCAGTCCGGTGCAGCCGTCAAAAATGTATTGCTTTATTTCTGTTAAACCGCTTGGAATAATCAAATCAGTTATTTCTGCATTGTTTAAATATAAATGCTTCGCGTAATGCAGAGGATTTGAAGTGTCTGAGGCAAAATCAATATTGCACCAAGCGGAAAGGTCTTTGATATTTACCTTATTGAGATTAATACAGTCTACAAAGGCGGACGAGCTTATCTTGCTTATACTTGCCGGAACATCAACGCTTTTAAGACCGCTGCAGCCTTCAAATACACATCCTTTTATTATTTGAATACCTTCCGGAATAACCAAATCGGTTATTTCTTTTCCATTCATATACAGATGATGCGCGTATTTTAACGGGTTGCTGCCCTGAATAAAATCAATATTACACCAAGCTGTCAAATCGTCTATGCTGATTTTGTCAAGTCCTGTACAACTATTAAAGGCATGATATTCGACTTTGGTAAGACCTTCGGGGATATCTATGCTTTTTAAGCCGCTCCAGCCTGTGAAGGCATATTTTTTTATAATCTCAACGTTTTGGGGGATGACCAAATCGGTTATTTCTTCATCATTCATATACAAATGTTGTGCGTATTTCAACGGATTGGAATCTTCGGCGAAGAAATCTATGTTACACCAAGCTGATATATCTGTAATGCTTACTTTGTTAAGCTTACGACAGTTATCAAAAGCAAACCAGCCTATCTCGGTCACACTTGCCGGAATACTTACACTTTCAAGAGCAGTACAGCCGCTAAAAGTCTGTTTGTCTATTGCTTTTACCCCGTCAGGAATATTAATGCTTTCGAGTGCGGTGCACCCGTAAAAAGTATTTCTTCCTATTTCATTTATACTCCGGGGTAATTTTATGCTTTTCAGCCCCGTACAATTATCAAAAGCATACTCCTTTATTGCGGTCACGCTTGAAGGTATATCAATGCTTGATAAACTGTAACAGCCATAAAAAGCTCCTTGATTTATTGTTTTTGTTCCATCGGGAATTATAAGATCTGTTATTTCTTCTTCATATAAATATAAATGGTGAGCATAATACAGCGGATTAACATCGCAA
>JAEEHZ010000127.1 GCA_016281115.1 Clostridiaceae bacterium
AGCTGTATGCGGATAATATTTTATTTATGGTTACTCACAATTGCCGTGAAAGCTTTGTAAATATTCTCGAAGAAGCAAAAGCATCGGGCATACCGCAGTTTATTAACAATGAGATAGTCAGAATAGACGGATCAAACGCACAATTGTTCGGCTGGGTGTGGACCGTTATAAACAACGACGGTGAAAAAGAACTCAGGTTTTTTTATGTTCCGGTGTATAATGCTTTGAAAACCGAGACAGACAAAGAGATCGCATATGTTCAGGCAAATAAACAATCTTATAATATAATTATAAAGATCGATCACAACACCGATACGGCTCAGTGTATACACAAAACGACACATCGCTCAATAGGGGTTTCCTGCGACATTACTTTTACTATAGACAGTGCTAAAAAGCATTTTCTTAACAACTACATAATTCCCGAAGATCATAATACAGCGAGCGATTTTATTGACAAAGCAATCAATCAGAAAAATGACAATGTATTCAACAAAGAAATTCACACTGTTTTTTCGGCAACGTTAGAGGACGGAGATGTGCGCAATTATAGGGTAACAGGTATAACTCTTAACCGCAATACCACCCTTATTTGTATTAAAGATATAACCGACACAGGTTATTCAAAAGAACTTTTAAACAAAAGCAGAGTGCTGAAAAAGCTATGGGATTATCTTGACAAGGTCACCTTAACCAGTGATATTGACACGGTTGCGTTTGAAATAAAGGATAGAACTATTTTTCCTATTTATTTCAGCGAAAAGTGTTGCAGAAGAATGAGAATAGACAAACATGAATTCTTAAATATAGCTGATAAAGGTATTAGCTTTGATGAGTTTTTCGGTAGATTCGGAATAACCGAGTATGACTTTAACAGAGCTCTTAAAGGCGGAAGCATTGACATTACCGTTGTGGAACAAAACGGAGTTACTGCAACATATAACGCCAGAACATACATATGTGACCCTGAAACATCGGATATTTATACGGTGTTTTTCTCAGACCCCCAAAAAATAAATTCTGCGGAATTGTTAAGAAAAGCAAAGTCGCGTGCCGTTAACCCAAAAAATATTTCAGAAAAAAAAGATTCGTTCGTTCCCGGAAACAATGCTAAAATATGGATAAGAACATTCGGCAACTTTGATGTTTTTGTTAACGGGGTTCCTATACGTTTTTCAAGTGCTAAGGCAAAAGAATTGCTGGCAATTCTTGTTGACAGAAGAGGAGGAAGCCTGACAGCGGAAGAGGCTATATCCTATTTGTGGGAAGATAAAGCGGCAGATAAGCAGGTTATGTCCAATTATCGCAAAGTGGCTATGCGTATGCATAATACACTTGATAAGTTTGGCATAGGTGATTTGGTTATTAATAACAGGGGTATACGAAGCCTTAATATGACTATTGCTGACTGTGATTTTTACAGGTTTCTTAAAGACGATCACAATAACATGGAATTGTTCTATGGTCAGTATATGCAAAACTACAGTTGGGCCGAAGCTACGCTTGCCGTTCTTGACCAAAAGTCAAAATAACAGATCTCCGATTCTCTATTGGTCAATATTACCTAAAATAATTTTTTAAATAAATAATGTGTAAAATGACGTTAAACCCGAGGGCTTAAACGTCATTTTTTTTGCAAAATAAATAAAATTTCATTGCAACTATGTAAATTGAAATTTCCTACAAGGGTAATATAACACGGTTTATAATTAACTGTTAATTAAAAACTGTTAAATATAACCTAATGGGTGTTGTGGGGGTGTATGGCTGTTGTCATTTATTCCAAATAAAATTTTCAATTTATAAAAAAGTATGCAACCGTACGAACTTTGAACGAGGAACCAATGAGGAACGAACACGGAACCGATAATGGTTCGGTAGGCACTGTGCAAGGAACGCGCATGGTATAAAATTAGTAGACGTTGCATGTGGGCAGGCATATATGAAAATACGTTAATGTTGAGAGTAAATCAAAGGCGGTTTATTTGGTATGAACAGCAAAAAAATGACTAATGAGAAAGCTAACAGCGAAAAGGATTATAAAAAGCTGAGCAGGGCAGAGTTACTGGAATTGTTAATTGCCCAAGTAAAAGAAAATACGCTGCTCAAGAAAACAGCAGAATTTTATGAAGCCGAAAACAGCGATTTAAAATACAGATTAAACGATGCCGAGATCAGACTGAGCAACAGAGAAATAATCATAAACAATTCGGGTTCGATTGCCGAAGCATCTTTACAGCTTAATGATGTTTTTGTTTCGGCGCAAAATGCCGCACAGCAATACATTGATAACGTGATGCTTATTTATGAGCAAAATGAAGCGATAAGCAAAGATATTATAGCGCAGGCTGAGGATGAAGCCGCCCGTATTGTTAACGAGGCGCATATGCAAGCTAACAAAATAAGATTTGACGCGGTGAAAAAAGCTAAGTCGGTTATATATAATTCCAGAATAAAGGCCGGTCAAATAGAAAGCGACGCGGAAAAGATAAAAACAGATATGCTTATGCAGGCGGAGTCGGAATGTGCAGCGAAAAAATCAGAAATTGATGAATACTGGCACAGATTGTCTGAACGTTTGGATAACTTTTATCAAAATCACAAAGGGCTTGAACAGGTAATACGCACGGCGGGAAACAAGGTCGTTTAATGATTCTTTATTTTGGGTATGGGGTATTCTGTAATGAATAATTCTAATAATGCGTTTGATACCGATATGTATAACGAACAATTCAATGTTATTGATTTTCATAATAATATCATTGAAAAGACAAATAATGACGAAGAAAATATTGAAGATAAAATATATAATCAATCCGGCTCTTATTATGCTACTAATGAAGAAAGAATCACCCAAGCAGAGGTGTCAATAAGAAATCTTGAAAGAATACTGGATTATCTTGAATGTCAGCCCGCGGAACAATTAGCGAACACAGAGACGGAAACAAATGAAGAAAAGAAAATATCTTTCAAAAAAAATAAAAGAGAAAAAAAGAAGTTAAAAAAGAAAAAAGAAATTGATTGTGACAATTTCGACAACGATATTAATATACTCAAAAATGATACATTGATTGACTGTGAGAACAACGGAGTACAGACTGTTTTGACAGTTGCCGAAATAGTAGAGCGCGGAAATACCTCGGCAATAGATTTGCCCAAGCTTGAAAAAGAGCTGGGATATGAGAAATACAAAAAACGTTATCGTAAAGTTGTCAGGAGCACTTTGTATGGATTGATCGTCGCCGCCGCTACCGCTATTTTGGTTGCTATGCTGTGGTTGCCGGTTTTGGAAATTTACGGTTCATCAATGTCGCCTGCACTTGAAGAAGGAAATGTTGTTGTATCGGTTAAAAATTCAGAATTTCACACAAAAGACTTGGTAGCATTTTATTACGGAAACAAGCTTCTTGTTAAGCGTTGTATTGCAGGACCGTCTGATTGGGTTGACATTGACGAGAATGGAGAAGTAACGGTTAACGGACAACCGCTGGATGAACCGTATGTGTCTGAAAAAGCTCTGGGCGAATGTGATTTGGAATTTCCGTATCAAGTCCCCGAGGAACACTGGTTTTTAATGGGCGATCACAGAAAGACATCTGTTGACAGCAGGAGCAAGCTGATAGGCGCCGTGTCAAAAGAACAGATCGTCGGCAAAGTTATTATGAAGATATGGCCGCTTGATAAAATAGTTTTTTATTAATAATTTTATGAAAGGGTGAAGAAAATGCAAAACGAGCTTGGACTTCAAGTGTCCTATCTCAACAAAGCTAAGCGTTGCAACAAGGTATTGTACAGAATATTTTTTGTTGTGGCTTCTTTGGTCGTTTTCTTCACAACATATGTTCTTATAATACCCGCCATCACATACGAAAGAGGAGATTCTACCGCTGATTTGGAAAGCATATCCGATTGGACAAGCAGTGTGTGTTCGGTTGAACTTAGCGGAAATTACAGCAAAGATTTGATCGAAATAGCAAAAACCCAGATCGGCTATTCGGAAAGCCAAAAAAATTTTATTCTCGGCGAGGACGCGAAAAAACATCATTACTCAAGATACGGTGTCTGGTACGGTGACGAATATGCCGATTGGGGAACAATTTTCGCCGCGTTTTGCCTTCGTTATGCGAATGTTGAAAATTATGAGCTTTATGATAACAGCTTTACATGGGTACAAAATCTCAGCGCAACAGACGGCAGCGGATTTTTCGAGCCGCAGTTATACTATCCCGAACCCGGCAACTTGGTATTTTTTGAGCCCGATGACGAATTTATAAACGGAAACACCGGAATAGTTGAAAATGTTTCCGATGACGGCTTTATGACCGTAATTATGCGTGACAAAACGGGAACGGTTTCCGAAATAACGGTTTCGGTCGACGAGAAAACAATACTTGGGTACGCACAGTTACCGGTCAACCCGGATGAGCTTATAAACCTGACAGCAAAGACACAGTCCGGAACACAAGTGGAACTTAGTGCGACTGCACGTGAATTTGACATAACAGACGATGAGATACAATTAATAGTTGATGAAGTTTTACCGATATCGGATGATGAAAATAAGGCAGATCCCGATGAAGTTTATGACCTGCTAAGATCGGTAGATCCTGAGGAAGCAGAAAAAGCAATAGCGTATGACACAAAACTGTTAAATGTTGAAATTGTCCAAAACGAAAAGAGGATTCGTCCGCGTTCAAGTATTAATATTGCGATTACAGACGAGCAATTGGCAAGAGACGATACATTTATATGCGTCGTTGATGAAGAAGGAAATGTCGGCAAAGTAGACGCCGAGGAAATAAACAAAGAAAACAATGAGGCGAACATAACAGTAGAGGACGTATCAAAATTAATTATAGCTACGCCTGTGCGTTCTAAAGTTGCGGCAAGAGGAGCCTATAATGCTCCGGGAACCGTACAAACTGTTGATAATAAAGAAGACGGAATAGTTCTTAATTTGTTTGACTATTACGGTTACAACCTTGATGTATCGGAAAATACCGTTTTGAGCCCTGTTTATAACGGCATAAACGCTGTTAACTCTACTTACGGTCAAGATTATCTTTTGTTCTTTGGAACAGGTGAAAACTATAACAATGTGTATCCTACAAACGGGCAAAACTGTTTTACGGGCGAGGGTACAGCCATGCAGGGCATTGTGAAAAATACTTTAAGGAACGGATACCCTGTATTAGCGCGCAATAATTCCAGTCTTTCGTATCTGTTTGATACGTCACCTTTAAGTGACGCCTCCGTAAAAAAGATATACCCTGATGTAAATCATTTGTTCCAAAAGGACAGCGACGGATATTATTGGTACGACAGCGACAAAAACTACGCTTATTATAATAAAAACACAGGTAACTTTATAGTCTACAACGGAACTTATTATAACAGTTACGGCTCTAAAATAGGATTTTTCCCCTTTAATGATTACGACACAAGATACACCGATGTAAAACCCTCCGATTCAACGCATCATTATAATCACCACTTCGGTATGACGATGAACGCGTCGTTTACAATTCCTAAAGGCTCTAAGGTAAACGGAAAAAATATGGTGTTTGATTTTTCGGGCGATGACGATATGTGGGTATTCATTGACGATGTGCTTGTACTTGATATAGGCGGCTTACACGAAAAAGTAAGCGGTTCCATTAATTTTACCACCGGGGCTGTTAGTGTATCGGCTGTCAGGGCTGTGTCCGGCTTTGAATATGGCGGAACAATAGGCGGCAGCAGTACGATTTCTCAGATTTTTGCGAGAGCCGGAAAGACATATGATTCGTCCGAGGGCTCCGAACACAAAATATCGTTCTTCTATATGGAACGCGGAGGATGTTTTTCCAACTGCTCTTTAAGATTTAATCTTTGCCTTTATCAGAAAAGAGATTTGACAATAGAAAAAAATGTGGTTGGAGAAAATACATCTCCTTACGCTGATAATCAATTCCAATTTCAGCTGTATCTTGAAAAATCTGTTGAATCAAATCAATATACGGTATATCCGGGTCCTGCGGTGTATAACAACGGAACTGCGGTAGCGTTTGACCAAAACGGTACATTTACGCTTAAACCGGGACAGAAGATCACCGTGCCGGATATTGTCGATTTAAAAAAATACTATTTAAAGGAAGTTAATGTAGACGGCAACGATTTTGCCTGGTTTAAAGTAAACGGAGAATATGTTCAGGCAACGCAAATGCCTGATAACAGCCAACTGTTACAGGTTATTTGCAGTCCTTATTCCGTAAAAGAACACGTAGAGGTTATATTCGATAATATACTTAAAGAGGGCAAGGTAAATATTGCCGTAGAAAAAGTATGGTCGGACGGAAACCAAAATCATACAAATGACAGTATAAGCTTTACGTTGTTAAGAAACGGTACCGCTTATTCTTATAACGGTCATACAACACATACGCTTAACTCCGATAACAATTGGAGAACAGAGTTTTATGATATGGTTATGGAAGGCAACGGTCAAACGTATCAATACACCGTTTCCGAAATAGAGACCGAAGGCTATACGGTAACGTATCATTCGGAAATGAGACAGGGCGTATATACAATAACCATTAATAACGAAAAACTTCCCGAGCCGCCAAAGATAACAGTTTTGAAAAAATGGTATTCTTTCAGCGGAAAAGAGATTGATGTAAGCGGAGTGCAGGGCATAGATATTGAACTTTGGCGAAAATACTATGTGCCGGGCACACCACCTCAGCCTCAGGGACACACGGTAAGCTTTGCCGTTGATGTCAACAACGGGTCAAGCATTACACGAACTGTTTTAAAGACGGTTGAGGCGGCGCACGGAACGGATGTTTCGTTTATAGCTCCCATATGGTACGGCGCACATCCTACCGGCGCGTATTTAAACGGTAATAAGCTGCCCACAGACGGTATGTACAATGATATGGGTTCTACACCTATATATGTACTGAGAAATGTGATAGATGACGTAACCGTGTTGCTTAAATATGATGTGGCAAGCAATGACGGGTGGATATGGAGCGGCAATGTTGATAACCTTAAAAGCAATTTAAGTATTATTGATCATACAGAACCATCTCAACAGTCCTCAGCTCCTACCGAGGGAGAATGGGTCGACGAATTGGTTGAAACTGTTACGCTGAACCGTGACGGTGAATGGAGACACAGTTGGGGAGAGTCGGATGTGCCTGCACAAACATCGCAGGGCTATGACTGTTCCTACTATGTAAAGGAAAACACCGTTGAGGATTATTATGTTGTGTATGTAAACAACGACGGCATACAACAGGGTATAATTACCGTCAAAAATACATGCGCAATAGAGGCCGTGTTGCCGCAAACCGGCGGCACAGGCACATTAACTTACACATTGGGCGGACTGCTATTAATAATAACTGCGGGTGCCATAATGTACGGATATATATTGAGGCAAAAAAACGGAAGGAGGTATGAGTAATTTTATTACCATTTCCTCAAATATGACAAAAGTTTATTTGTCGCTATGTATCCTAATATATATATTTTTTTAAATAAGGAAGGAAAAAAACAATGAAAAACACATCAAAAATCATCTCAATCATTCTTGCAATAATGATGCTTGTGTGCGTTGGCACAGTTGCATCTTATGCAAACGACAATGCACACACCATAACAATCAAAAACGAAACAGCAGGACACAACTACGACGCTTATCAAGTGTTCAGCGGTGACATCACCGGCGGCAAGCTTACAAACATTGTTTGGGGCAGCGGCGTAGACGGCGCAGCACTTCTTACAGAGTTGAAAACAATAGCAGCTTACGCTGACTGTGAAACAGCTGAGGACGTAGCAGCTATTCTTGAAGGCTTTGCAAGCGACAGTGCACAAATAGACAGCTTTGCAACTGTTGCTTCTAAGCACCTGGCAAGCGTTGCCGGATCTTCAAATGCTCCTGAAAGCATAGGCGACAAGTACGCTTATGATATTAATGTCAATGGCGACGGTTACTACTTTGTTAAGGACCGTGACGGCTCAGACCTTTCAAACGACGCATTTACAAAGTACATTCTTAAAGTAGTAGAGGACGTAGAGGTTGACGCTAAGGACGATGTTCCCGAGCTGGACAAAAATATAGTTGAAGGCGAAGATTTAGTTAAGATCAACAACGGTTCCATCGGTGATGTTGTTGACTTCCAGATAACCTCAAAGGTTCCTGCAATGGACGGCTATGAGACATATCTCTTCAGAGTTTCCGATACATTGTCAGAGGGACTTACATTCAATGACGATGTTGTTGTATATATAAACGGCAACGCACTCGATTCTTCAGCTTATGTAGTAGATAACGCCGCTGATAACGCTACATTTACAGTATATCTTAACAACTTTATCCAATACAAAGCTCTTGCAGGCAAAGAGGTTAAAATCACATATTCCGCAACTATAAATCAGGCTGCAGCTATCGGCGTTGCAGGTAATGTCAACGAAGCATATCTTGAGTATTCTAACAATCCTTCTCAGAGCGGTGCCGGTGAAGGCGGAGAGCCTAACCCCAACAATCCTACAGGCGAAACACCCAAATCATTAACAAAAACTTATGTAACAGGTATCGAACTCCTCAAGGTAGACGGCAGCGACGAGACACCTCTTACCGGCGCTAAGTTCAGCATCTCCGGTACATCACAGAAAGTTGTTGTTATAAACAGCGAGATATACAAAGAGAGCAACGATGGCACATACTACAGACTTAAAGACGGTACATACACAACAACATCTCCCGAAACACCTGATATTGACGTTACAAAGTACGAAGACACAACAGTTAAATATGAAAAAGTAACAGTTATCGACAAGACAAATAAGGATGAACAGTTCGAAGCAGAAGGCTGGGTAGACGAAAACGGTATACTCAGATTTGAAGGTCTCGGCGAAGGCACATATACCTTAAACGAGTTGGTTGCTCCTGACGGCTATAACCTTATTACATCAGATATAACAGTTACAATAACATTTAACAACGGTGAATGGCTTGTAAGCGGTTCAGGCGCAGATGTTGACAGCAACGGCATAGTTAAGTTAACTGTTGTCAATAATTCCGGCGCAGAGCTTCCGTCAACAGGTGGCATCGGTACCACAATATTCTATATAATAGGCGGACTGCTTGTTATAAGCGCGGCTGTACTTCTTGTTTCTAAAAAGAGAATGGCTGCAAACAAATAATATTTTTTAATGGCTTATATGTGACCGTGGCTTTTCAGCCCGGTCACATATATAGGATAACAGGAGAGTAAGTTAATGAAAAAACGTTTAACGACGATTATGCTGTTAATTATTCTCCTTGCAGGTTTATCAATAATGCTGTATCCAACAATAAGCGATTATTGGAATTCGTCCCATCAGTCAAAGGTTATAGCAACATACACCGAAAAAGTGGCTAACATTGACGAAGAAAGATATAATACGATTCTGAATAATGCTGTATCGTACAACGAAGCGCTGGCATCGGGTCTTTTCAGCTATAAATTTTCGGAAGAACAAAAAAACAATTATGAAAGTCAGCTTAATATAGCCGATGACGGAATGATGGGATATATTGAGATACCCTCAATACAATGCTATTTGCCTATTTATCATGGCACAGACGAGGCCGTTTTACAAGTTGCTGTAGGTCATATAGAATGGACATCTTTACCTGTGGGCGGAAAAGGCACTCACTGTGTTTTGTCAGGACACAGAGGAAATCCTTCAGCAAAACTGTTCAGCAGTATTGACAGGCTTGCAGAAGGAGATTTGTTTATAATAAGGGTACTTAACGAAGTGTTAACATATGAAGTTGACAGGATACTTACTGTATTGCCTGAGGATATCAGTCCGTTGAAGGCGGAACGGGATATGGATTATTGCACACTTGTTACATGTACACCGTACGGCGTAAATTCACACAGATTATTGGTCAGGGGGCACAGAATCGAAAATCAGAGTGAAGAAACAACTATAAGAGTTGTTTCGGAGGCAACTCAGATAGAGCCGATACTGGTTGCGCCTGTTTTAGCGGTGCCGATTCTGATAGCTATGCTGATCGTAGCTTTAACCGCTGACAAAAGGAAGAGGTGAGAAACAGTTGAATATTACAAAGTTACCCTTGCGCAGCAGCATATGCGTGGTTTTGGCAGCCATATGCTTTGGCCTGTTACTTTCATCTTCCGGTTACGCAAATGAAGTCAAAAGTGTAAGCGGTATAGGTAGCGGTAATTGCAGCGTAAATGTACGGCTGAAAACGAGTTTGGCCGATAATTCGAATGTTACCTTAAATATGTACCGCGTTTGCTATTCCGATAAATTGGATAAAGACGGCGCATATGTTTTGGCCGAAAAATTCAATAAGTTTCCCATAACGCCGTTAAAAGATCCCGAAAATGATGTTATGGATTTCGCGACTACACTTGACGGTTACATATCTTATAAAAGCATTGAGCCTGATTATACCGTAAAAACAAATAAAGACGGCGTGGCATCATTTTCAAATGTTTCGGATGGAATATATCTTGTGGAAGGCGAGACGTATTATCACGAGGATAAAATGGTCATCCCATCATCTGCAATTATATTTTTAACTGAGAACAAGCTTAAAAGAGAACAAACAAAAACACGAAATGTAGATATTAATGTTAAATATGAAATAAGAAATAGCACTAAAAACACAAAAATAGAAGCCATTAAGGTTTGGAACGACAATGACAGCGCTTCAAGACCCGGTTCGGTTACACTTGAGCTTTACTGTGACAAGGTTTTGGTGCAAACTGTGACACTGAACAAGGAAAATAACTGGAAGCACTCATGGACAAATCTTGCCCAAAACGGTAAGTGGACATTGGCGGAAAAAGATGTACCGAGCGGTTACACGGTATCGGTCGCAAGAAGAGACGACTGTTTTGTTGTTACAAACACATTAAGTAATATCAGTTTGAATAAGCAGTGGGATACTCTACCGCAGACCGGCTTGTTGTGGTGGCCCGTTCCGATATTGTCTGTTACGGGGGTACTGTTTATTATTATCGGTATAATCGTCAATAGGAAATAAAACTATGAAAAACAAAGGTATTGTATTTTACTTTACAGGTACATTGCTTATTGTAATTGCGTTGTGCCTGTCGGTGTATAATTGTTATAGCGACTTTAATGCTTCGCTTTTTTCAAAGGATGTAATAAATAAACTTAATTTGGATACACATCAGTTGGAGAATAATGATAGTTCATCAGATTTGAATAACTTAGCAAAAAAAGAATTGTTTGTGGAATATCCCGGTATGGAAATGCCTGTGAAAAAAGCAGATAAATATGATTATTTGGGAGTTATAGTAATACCGTCGATAAATATAGAACTTCCCGTAATGAGTGAATGTTCACCGGAACTTTTATGGTTATCACCGTGCAGGTATTACGGCTCTGTGTATCAAAATAACATGGTTATCGCCGCACATAATTACAGCTCTCATTTCGGGAATATAATGGATCTGGATGAAAAAGACATGGTATACTTTATTGATGCCGAGAACAGAGTATTCAGTTATTACGTACAGAATAAAGAAACATTGAGACCAAACGAAAGTGAACAAATGTGTACGGACGAAAGCGATTTAACTTTATTCACCTGTACACCGGGAGGTCAATACAGAGCTACTGTACGCTGTCGCAGAAGCGAAGGCTGAAAGCTGTAATGGTATATTCCTGATGATTATTTGTGTATGTAAAGCATAAAAAATGTGTTTTTAGTATTATTGCTTGTTTATTCGATTTTTCAATTATAAGAAATCATATTATAAACGGAACCCTTTTACGGAGGAGAACCTACCGTAAAAGGGCTTTTTTGAATCTTGATTTCAGGCAAAAAATATCGCGCTCAGATAAAATTCTAAGCGCGAATTGGGTGCGGCGGCTCGCCGCTGTGCCGACGGTTGAAATAGGATTTATATAACAAGCCGTAAACAGAGTCAAAATTAACCATTCGCACATTCGACAATTCGCTTTCTTGCAGATACAATAGTATCACAAGGAGGCGAAAAACTATGCGTGATCAAAAAAAGAATTATCGAACTTACAGATTCTGAGTGGCGATTACTTGTTCGGTGCATTAATGCCGCACGATCTGTATATCTTGATACGGTCAAACCAATTGAAGATGTCAATGATTTATTCGTAAGACAATAAATGCAAAAATTAAGAAAGTGAGGACTTTAAGATGAAACAATTCATTCACGATGAAACAAACAGGCTTGATTACGAACTTGTAGGCGATTATTACTTGCCGTGCTTAAAAGCACCTAAGTCACCGAATGTTGGCAGATTCGGAATGATCTATTTGGATTATTTGCGTAACAATAATAAAGCGATTTATTCAGGACTTTTGATGTCAGGTAAGTTAAAAAGCCATGTTGAGAAAATTGACATGCAAGCTGAGGAAATGTTTTCTCAGTTAGTACAGCAGATGGTAAAGAATGAAGGCGTAGACGAAGCTCTTAAAAGGAGTAATCAACTCATATGGATTCAGCAAATGAACTCAATTCGCAACCGTGCTGAGGAAATAGTTTTAAGTGAGGTTGTATTTACGTAAGAGAATCACTTAACAACAAGTTGTAGACCATATATTCAATAAATATGTTGCGTTCTTCGTTTTTTATTTGTTGCGCTATTTCAGTAAAAATCGCAAATAGTCACTATTATATATACAGAGGATAAAAAATCAACTGATTTGCACATATGAATATTGCACACACCTTTCAAACGCCTAATTATAAGCACCTGCCCTGCACGAGCAGAAGATTACGTGCAGGGCAGCTTTGCGCGCCGGAGAGGCGCAATATAAAGGAATGGGTAAATTGGTATCGTTATTATGGATGTGCCGCACGGTTGAAATAATGCGCAGTGCGGACTGCTACTGGGTGGTTACCCGGCAGCGCTTATAAAGCACCGCCGGGCAAAAGAGGGTTTAGGTTAAATCAGAATGATTAGATAATATCAGCTATGGTTTTTTGCATTTGAACAACGTCTTGCAAGTCAACAACACT
>JAEEHZ010000128.1 GCA_016281115.1 Clostridiaceae bacterium
GAAAACCCCGTCATTTGCCCAATCCGTAGCCCAAGTGCCTACAGTCGTAACAGAAACGAAATATACAATAAACATAATAGCGGCAAAAATCGGTAAAGCTGCAAATCTGTTCGTTACCACCATATCAATTTTATCGGAGGTGGTCAGTTTACCTTTGTTTTTCTTTTTGTAGCACGATTTCATAAGCTCGGCTATGTAAACATATCTTTCGTTTGTGATTATCGACTCCGCGTCGTCGTCAAATTCTTCCTCAACCGACTGTATATCCTGCTCAATATGCTCGAGCCTTTCCGATGAAATGCCTAATTTTTCTATAACCTTTTCGTCACGCTCAAAAAGCTTTATCGAATACCAACGCTGCTCACGTTCGGGCAGATCGTGAATAACAGCTTCTTCTATATGCGCCAAAGCATGTTCAACGCTGCCTGAGAATGTGTGCATCGGCACGGTTTTTTTGCCCTGCGCCGCTTCAATTGCGGCATTTGCGGCTTCTTCTGTACCGGTACCCTTTAGTGCCGAAATTTCCACGATCTTGCATCCGAGTTTTCTCGAAAGCTCTTCTGTGTTTATTTTGTCGCCGTTTTTCCTCACAACGTCCATCATATTAATAGCCAGTACAACGGGTATTCCAAGCTCTGTAAGCTGTGTTGTAAGATATAGATTTCTCTCCAAATTTGTTCCGTCAATTATATTAAGTATGGCGTCCGGGCGCTCTTCAATCAGATAATTACGCGCCACAACTTCTTCCAGTGTGTATGGCGACAGAGAATATATTCCCGGAAGGTCGGTTATCGTAACGTTATCGTGCTTTTTAAGCCTTCCTTCTTTCTTTTCAACAGTGACCCCGGGCCAGTTGCCTACAAATTGATTGGAACCTGTCAAGGCGTTAAACAAAGTAGTCTTTCCGCAGTTTGGATTACCTGCGAGCGCTATTTTAATATTCATATGTAAAACTCCTTTTTCAAACTAAAACTTATTATTCCACTTCTATAAGCTGAGCGTCCGATTTTCTGATTGAAAGCTCATAATCACGCACGGTAACTTCGATAGGGTCACCGAGCGGAGCAACTTTTCTTATATAGATCTCCACTCCCTTTGTAACGCCCATATCCATTATTCTGCGTTTTATCGCGCCTTCTCCGTGTAACTTTATCACACGGGCTCTCTCTCCTACTTTAACATCTCTTAATGTTTTCATAAGACTGACACTCCCCTTACTTATATCATTATCCTTTGCGCCATCTCTTTGCTTATGGCAACTCTGGATTCTTTTACCTGAACAATTATATTTCCGCTTATTTCGGATATGACCCTAACGCTGCCGCCTGCGACAAACCCCAGGTCTGCAAGATGCTTGCGCACCTCCTGATTTCCGGTAATTCGTTTTATAATGTTTTCCGCACCTATATCAGCTAATGTTAAAGGCATATTATACCTCCTGTTCTTTAGTTAGTTTAAGCTAACTGCAAATGTATTTTTTTGGTTAGCCGAGGCAAATATATAAGTTAGCCTCAACTAACCCTGTGTACAAATTATAATTAATCAGAATAATAATGTCAAGCTATTCCGCAAATTTGCACAATATTTGTACAATTGCACAAATTAGTTAGCGATAGCTAACTAATTTTCGGAATATTTACCGCTAATTGTGATATTTCTACAAGAAGCATATCAAATGGTTTCCAAATTTTCACACATATACTTTCGGCTATAGGGGGCATTAAATGTGATATCAAGAGAACGAATATAAATTATGCTTAAAAACGATATTATTTTCCGCCAACCATAATAATAGCTTTAAACTCGCTTACGGTCATACTATTGCATTTCTTCAAATCATAATCCATATTATTTCTGTTAAAATCATTAAGATTCCACATTTTTTCCTTATCGTATTGCATATAGACATCGTTATATTCGGTTATATACACGTCAAACCATATGTCATATTGCGAATCTTTTGGGTCTATAAAATGAATAAGGTATTTTTCTTTTGAATGTATTGCTTTGGTCGTTTTTTCGGCATAATTACACGCATCTAAAAGTTTAGCCACTTCGCTTGTGTTCTCTTTCGTTGACAGTTCGGCGACAACCTTATTGCTGTTGCTATCAAGTATAACAACATCCTTTGTATTTGAGCATGAGGCAAAACAGAATAGACACATAACCATCAAGAAGCACATAATACGACTTATTTTCATTCAATTTCCCCCTAACATACAATACAAAGCTAAACTTATCATAAAGCGGTACATATTAACGCCAATTCTATTTAACTTCAGATATTCTGATACTCACCTTACCGTCGTCGTCTATTTCTAAAACACGGTCACAGTATTTCAGCATGGAGCGTCTGTGAGTTATTATAAAATATGTCTTTTCTTTATTATTTACAATACGTTGTAAAACTCTTGACTCTGTGTTTTCATCAAGTGCACTTGTTGCCTCATCAAGAATAAGCACAGGCTTATTGCGCAACAGCGCTCTGGCTATCGCTATTCTTTGCGCCTGACCCTCAGAAAGTCCCCCGGCGTGCTCTCCAAGTTTAGATTGCAATCCATCAGGCATTTTTCGGACAAAGTCGTCAGCGCCCGCCATTTCGAGAGCTGCCCACATTTCCTCGGCGGTTGCCTTTTGGTTGCCTGTCAGCAAATTCTTTTCAACGGTACCCGAAAACAGTGTGTTGCCCTGAGGCACATAAGTGATAAGGCGCCTTGAATCTGTGCTTATTCTCTCCTTATGGCCGCGGTTATCATAATAATACAGCTCGCCGCTGTCCGGTTTAACAAGAGAAAGCAAAAGCCTTATCAGTGTTGTTTTACCGGCGCCGGAGCTGCCTACAACACCTATTTTTTCACCCGGAGCAACAGTTAAAGTCACATTTTTTAGTACCTTTTCTGTCTCATATGTAAAAGAAACATTATTGATCTCTAATCCTACGCCGTCAAACTCAGTTTTATTATCGGAGTAATCTTCAAATTCAAGGTCGGCGATCTCACGTATTCTTTTGGCAGAAATAAGCATATTGTAACTCTGCGGTACAATTTGCACAAGGCTGCTGACGGATCCCTGCACCTGAGAAACAAGTGTAATAAATACGGTCAGCGTACCGTATGTAATATCGCCCTTTGACATTCTGTATGTACCCCAACAAAACGCAAGCACATAGCCCAAACTGTATATCATTTTGGTAAGTGCGCCCATAATAGACGTAATGCGTGAATTGGCAGTTACTATAGAGAGCCTTCTCTTTTTGATATCGTTTATGTATTGGTTGCTGTAATCCTCTTGCTGAAAGGTTTTGATCACTGCAATATGCGACATGGATTCCTGCATGTAAGAGCGGTATTCCGACTCGCTTTCCCTAAGCTCTGTTTGGTATTTTTTGTATTTTTTCCTGAAAATCATAGAAAATGCTGCGCCGAACGGCCCTAAAAACAGTGCAAAAAGTGCCAGGGGCTTATCATAATAGAAAAGTATTCCGAACGATATTGCAAGCTGAAAAAATACAACAATTATATTCGGGACTAAATGTATTAAGGTGTCGGAAAGTGAAGCTATATCACTTGTTAAGCGTGTTTCAATATCGCCGCTGTGAAACCGGGTGATGTTTTGCCATGTGGTTCTCTGCACGCAGTTATAAATATCTGCTCGAATAGAAAAGGTAAAGTTTTCACCTATATAGTCTCCCAGCATCTTGGTAAATATACCGATAAATATAGCCACTAACGAAGTAGACACCATTATAGCAATATATTGAGGATTGATCTGCCCCGATGTGGCAAAGTCTACAACATATTTTCCGGCTATTGTGCTTGCATAAGAGATCGCAAGCGAAATAATATTTATAGCCAGTATTATGTAAACATACTTTTTAAATGGCTTCAAAATTTTGCTCATCCATTTTATACTGCTTTTTGTTTCGTCCCATCTGCCGAAAAATCTCTTAATTCTACTGAAAAATGCTTTCACTTATTTCACCGCTTTAATTTTACTTATCTTTAAACAATGTCTTTTTTAGCTTGCCGATTGCATTGCGCGGGTTTACTATTGCCCTCATAACACGCCTTAAAAAGCAAAAAACTCTGCTTGCCGCCTTCGGGTGCTTTACACGCACCGGCATATAGCAGGTCATAACAAACCTCCAAAAGCCATGTTTACAGTTTATTCTTTTGCCGTTGCGAATCACTTCCGGAACATATAAAATTATATTTTCCTGCGAAATGTCTTTCTCTATAACCGATTGGGAATCGCCCAAAAAAGAAACCGAGCCGTTTTTGTTTATGCTGTAAACACGGTGCATGGCAAAGCTTCCGTTTTGTCGCTTAAAAAGCAAAATATCTCCGCGCCTGAATCTTTTTGGCAGGTGAGAAAAAATAACCGAATCCTGCCCGTCATGCAAAAATGGCTCCATACTTGTGCCGTTTACCGTTACGCTGATTTCATGTATCATTTGTGTATTGTTTTTGAGCATTTCAACAAGCTGTGACATAGACATATTAAGCTCACTGTAACCATTCATACCATCATGCCCCCGCAAAGAGAATCTCCATACATAGCCAGGGCATAACCCACGCCTGCAAAGCCCTGCATTAATCCGCAGTTTATATCGCAGGTATCCAATGGATGGTACATATTAAGACTAAATGTTTTAAGTCTTGATTCAAGTCCCGCGAAAATCCGGCTGTTTTCAAGCCCCAAAAAGGCGCATACAGCAAGAAGTGCAGAATTTCCGCAGCATAAGCTGTCTCTTTTAAGCTGATCCGCCTTACATAAAATATGGCTAGCACGCTTTATATCTTCCTTACACACTTTGACAATTTCTCTGTTGCGTGTATACCCAATCATTCTTTTACGTGCCATGGCAATGCCGGGAGCTCCGGCGCACCAGCCAAGCATAAAAGATTTACGGCTTTCGTATCGCAGATCCTGCCAATTGTTTTCGTCCTCAATATAATACGAATTTTCAAAATCAAGCAATTTAAATATTTTTTCGTCATAGTCATTACTATTCAAGGTCGCTCCGACAGCGGAAAGCGCAAGCGCAAGCCCTGCCGCGCCATGCGCCATGCCGGTAAGGCTGGGTTCTGCCTGCAATAAATACGGTGCCAACACACGGGCAATGCTTTGTGCCGCAGGTGTATCCGCCTTGGGCAGTATAAGTGCCAATGACACTGCACCGCCCATTATTTCCATATTTACTATATTAACATTTTGTAAAGATATTTTATTTAAAATATTGATAATGTCATTGTAAAATATTTTTTCTCCGGTCAGCTCATAAATATGATAAAGCGCTGACAATTGCCCGCCTATGCCGTTTGAAAATGAACAGGAATCATCGCTCAGCGGTATAGCGGCAACGTTTTCTATTGTTATTTTACGGTAAGAATCATAATAATCAAAAAGCTTTTCAAGGTATTTGCTTTGTTTGGTCTTGTGATAAGCTGCCGCATAAAAACACAAAATCCCCAAAAGCCCATTATAAAGTCCCGTGCCTGCGCTTTGCAAAAATAACGAGTCTGCCCTTCCAAAGTCAAGAAGCATCCATTTAGATGATATTGCGGGAATTACGTATTTTTCAAGCATATCATAAACCAAAGATATACTGTCACTGCTTTTAGTTGTACCCGGCTTGTTTGGTGTAACAGGTTTTGCCGCACTGAGTGCCTGCCTGATTATTTTTGTCTGTGACCTCATATCCTGCTCATTCAATGAATCAAGGCGGCCCAATGCACACTGCACAGGCGATTTGCCGTAAAAGTCCTCAAACAGCACTTCTTCTTTGTAATTATATAGACTCGTGCTGTTTCCTTGTGATACAAACAGCGGAACATCACCCTGCAAAACACTCTCGATCTCAAAGCTCAACAGCTTTTCGGCTTTTTTTATACGGTTTGGGTCAATATCGTTTTCATATGCCCGTGCAAGCAAGGCATACGCCGCCGCTCTACGGCTTTGCAGACCGTCAACAGCACCGCAAAAACGTATTATTCTGTCGTACACATCTGTCGGTCTGAGTAATTGTCTGAAGGCGCAGTCACCGAATTTTTCGATCAAGCCCTTTACATGATCCTTGTTTTTGAGCGACAACTCATAGGCCTTTTCAAATCCGCTTATAACCGTGTCTGCATAACTGTAAGCCATCAGCGGCCCGTTATCGTAAAAAAGAATGTTTTTCGATGCATTAAGCGTGCCAGTAAGCCCGGAGCAGTCCCGCAACTCGGAATCGACAGCAATCCAGTTTGGTAAAATGTGCGACTTAAGTACAGATCCACTAAGGTCAGCCACACCGCTTACAGCGTTTCTCTTTACGGTTTCTGCGCTCAAAAGTGTTTCAAGATCTACAAGCACAGGCGAATTTAGGCTTGCAATTATGTTTTCACAGTGCAAGTCATAAGAGCCCAACATATAAGCCAGAAAAACCGTAACACCGCAGTTAAAAAAGTATTGCCGAACATCTTCCGCCGACTGTGCAGGCAAATGATGCACATACGCCTGCTCGTTATACTGCTCTCCCGCAAACAAAACCTCTACTCCGTTGGGTACATAAGAAAGCCCCAATTTTTTATAGCCGTTTAACAGTTCATTAAAGACCTGCTCTGTTTTAGCGTTGCGCGGCTTGCATATTACGGGTGTGCCGTCATCAAGATATTTAAGTGTTACTGCTTTGCCTCCGTTATGTTTATCGCCGAGGGGCACAGAAAGCTTATCGGTGTGATTATTCATGAACGTCTATAAGCTCGTTTTCAAGCATTTTTTCAATAAATCTTTTAACATCTGTTTCAGCCTGCTTCGCACTTGGTGCAAACTTATCTACAAGCTTTTTCACAAGCTCTGAAATCGTCACCGGGGTACTCATTTCTTTCCACAAAAATGCCCCTGTTTCATTTAGCACCAGCACAGCGCTGTAATCAATTGCGCTGCTGCCCCTGGGGATAAGCAGAAAATCGCCTGCAATGTTTTTCATTTCAAAACAAGTTTTTGCCGAATAAGTCATACTTACAACCTTCTTTTCTTTGTAATAATCA
Source organism: Clostridiaceae bacterium (assembly GCA_016281115.1). GTDB lineage: Bacteria > Bacillota > Clostridia > Oscillospirales > Acutalibacteraceae > JAEEHZ01. Next base: position 7,032 of record JAEEHZ010000128.1, read on the forward strand.
TTTCCGTATAGTTCTTTGTATAACACCTCAACTGCAGTTTCGGAAATTGTACAGTTAAGCCTGTAAACAGGAGTATGCTCTATAACTGAGTGAATATTCTCAGTGTATTTTTGCTCACACTTTTCAGATATCGGATATACGTAATTATTTAAGTAAAGCAATGAAAACGCCTCTGCCTTTGTCAGGCGCTCCACACTGTTAAGCGGCGATTGCTGCACAAAAACAATAGCCTTCAGCGTCGAAAAGCAGTTGCGGAACATATGCTCCTTGCCGCTCCACGGTGAGCCATGCACCAAATATTTTCCGTCACGGTTCAGTATGCACGGCTGGTCATAATTGATAGACCAGGTTTTCAAGTGCTTTTCCCAAAGAGAAGTTTGGGTACTTTTGCCTGCGCCCGAAAGTCCGCAAAAGCATATACAGTCACTGCCGAAAACTGCGGTTGAAGCATGAATAATAAAACCGTCATTTGCGATCATGGTATATTTATATGCAAGCATAAGTATATAGCTTATATAAAACTGCTGACTTGCCGACATATCATCGGGGCAATACACCTTGGCATGGGTAAAATCGCAGTTTAAATGCAGAAAAATACCCTCCAAAGAAAACAAATATCCATTATCTGTCCTGTAAAAATTGTAGTTATTTATGCAAGAAACAAGCTTTTGCAAATAATACTCTTTATTTTCAGACAAAAACTCAATTTCGAGCTCCGGCAAAAGGTCACCCTTGCCCGCGAATTTGCTGAACTGATAAGTTGCGCTGCCAATATTAAAATTTGTCTTATTGGTTATCGTAAATCCCATTGCATCACCGGCATATTACTTTATTCTATACAATCTTTAAATAACTTACCCCATATTAGTAAGAATTCTGGTATAAAGATAACATATATATATAAGAATGTCAATAAAAGCAAAATAATAATCACACAAATAAACAATAAATATGTTGAAAGTGATAAAATATTGACACATTAAGCTGTAGGTGGTAATATATTTGTGTTAATTATAATAGATGATTTTGTGTAATAATAAATAATTTTAAGAAAGAGGTTGTAAACATGGCAGAATCCATTTTCAGAAAAGAGAGCTTAGACAAGGTATCATCCCCTGAACAGCTGAATAACTACATAAGGGTATCCAGCCCAAGCATATGGCTGGTGCTGGGGGCGGCTGTTGTACTGCTTGTGTCTTTGCTTGTATGGGCAATTTTCGGGACATTACCCACCACAGTTACACTAAACGGTGTGCAGAACGGAAACGAACTTGTGTGCTATGCCGCTGACGTTTCCTCTATTAATGTGGGTGACAGCATTATTGTAAACGGTGTGGAAAAGGGCAAAGTAACGGCTATTTCCAAAAAGCCCGTTTCGCTTGAAAACGTTTCTTCACAATACAGTGACGAGTACACTTTGTATTCTCTCAATCTGTCAGACTGGAATTATGTGATAAATACCGATGTTCCCGCGGAAAATGACGATGTTATACAGCTACAGATAGTTGTTGATAACGTAAGCCCCATATCTTTTATTTGGAATTAAGGGGTGAAAGGTATGAAAAACAGTAAAATAAAGATTCCCTCCCCCATTACAAAAGGGTATGCAAAGGTACCTGTCGTAATGCAGATGGAGGCACTTGAGTGCGGAGCAGCATCACTTACAATGATACTCGCTTACTACAAAAAATGGGTTTCACTGGAGCAGATAAGAAGTGACTGCGGTGTTTCAAGAGACGGCTCAAAGGCAAAAAACGTTCTTGTTGCCGCAAGAAGCTATGGGCTTACCGCCAAGGGCTTCTGCTTTTCCGTGGATCAAATCAAAAAGAACGGTAAATTTCCGTGTATAATTCATTGGAATTTCAACCACTTTTTGGTTCTCGACGGTTTCAAGAAAAACAAAGCTGTGCTCAATGACCCTGCACGCGGCCGTGTAGAGGTTAGCATGGAGGAATTTGACAAAAGCTTCACCGGCATTTGCTTAATGTTTGAGCCGAACGAAGATTTCGTCCCCGGCGGCGAAAAAAAGTCCACACTCGATTTCGCCAAAAAACGCCTAAAGGGCACTGCCGCAGCTATAATGTTTGTTGTGCTCACCACTCTTATTACCTCATTGATAGATATCATAAACCCTGCTTTTTCAAGGGTGTTTATAGACAGGCTGCTAACAGGTGAAAACTTAGGCTGGCTGTATCCGTTTGTGCTTTTAATGTCGGGTGTTGCTTTGCTTCAGATAATTGTTCTTTGGGTCAAAGAAACCAACACCCTAAAATTGGAGGGCAAACTTGCCATAGTTGCAAACTCTACATATATGTGGCACGTGCTGCGCATGCCTATGGAATTTTATTCACAAAGAATGGCAGGCGATATCGCACAAAGGCAAAAGCTTAATGAAGGCGTGGCAAAAGAGCTTATTAACAGCTTTGCGCCGCTGGTGCTTGACGCCGTTATGATGATAATTTATTTGGTCGTAATGATAAAATACAGTGTTCTGCTTGCACTTGTGGGCATATTATCTGTTATTTTAAATCTATTGGTAGCAGGCTTTATTTCTAAAAAGCGTGTAAACATAATGCGTGTGCAAATGCGCAATTCGGGTAAGCTTTCGGGCATTACCGTTACAGGCATAGAAATGATAGAAACAATCAAAGCTTCAGGCGCGGAAAACGGCTTTTTTGAAAAATGGTCCGGTTATCAGGCCGGCGTAAACACACAAAATGTTAGCTATGCAAAGCTTAACAATTATTTGGGTGCCGTACCGGGAGTTATATCGTCACTGGCACAGGCAGCTGTGCTAATGCTGGGTGTATATTTGACAATAAAAGGTGAATTTACCGTAGGTATGATCCTTGCTTTCCAGAGCTTTCTATCATCATTTACAGCGCCTGCGCAGAAACTCATCAAATCAGGGCAAAAGGTGCAGGAAATGCGCACAAATATGGAGCGTATTGAAGACGTAATGAATTATGAGCCTGATGTAAACTATTCAACAGAAGGTCCTTCCGACGATATATCCTATACCAAGCTTACAGGCAAGCTGGAAATGAAAAACGTTACTTTTGGGTATTCTCCGCTTGAACCGCCGCTCATAGAAAACTTTAACTTAACGGTCAACCCCGGTGACAGAATAGCTTTTGTAGGCTCATCGGGCTGCGGAAAATCTACCATTTCCAAGCTCATATCGGGGCTTTATAAGCCGTGGAGCGGCGAAATTTTATTTGACGGCAAGCCGATAGATGAAATAAACAGGTCGGTTTTCACCGGTTCTTTGGCAGTTGTGGACCAAGATATAATCCTGTTTGAAGACACCATAGCACAAAATATTAAAATGTGGGATTCCTCAATAGAAGACTTTGAAATGATCCTTGCGGCGCGTGACGCACAAATACACGAGGATATTATGATGCGTGACGGCGGCTATCAGTATAAAATACTCGAAGGCGGTAAAGATTTCTCCGGCGGTCAGCGCCAGAGAATAGAAATAGCCAGAGTATTGGCGCAAGACCCTACAATAATCATTATGGATGAGGCGACCTCTGCTTTGGATGCAAAAACAGAATATGATGTTGTAAAATCCATAAAAGACAGATGTATTACCTGTATTGTTGTAGCACACAGGCTGTCCACCATAAGGGACTGCGACGAAATAATAGTAATGGATCGCGGCAAGGTAGTGGAACGAGGCACGCATAAAGAGCTTTATAAGCTCGGCGGCCTGTACACTAAGCTTGTAACAAGCGAATAAGGAGGTGCTGTTATGGGTTGGTTTGATGAACAAATAAGACAGAGGATCAAAAACGATGACGATTCTTTTTCACGTGCGTTTGCCGATATGTCGGGCGTAGTAATGGGAAAGGCCGTAACAGCAGCCTTTGACGACAGCAGAAGACGTGCAAAAGACGCAATAGACGAAATACTTAAATTTTATCATGTAGCGCCGCAAGAGCTCCCTGATAATCTTGTTAATATCAATGAACAGCTTGAGTATCTGCTGCGACCTTCGGGCATTATGCGCAGAAATATAACACTTGATGAAAAGTGGTATAAGAATGGTATGGGCGCTCTGCTCGGCACTAAGCTTGACGGCACTGTTATAGCCCTTATACCCAAGGGGCTGTCGGGCTATGTGTTCCTTGACCCCGAAACAGGTGAATATGTTAAAGTAAACGCCAAGGTCGCACAGCAGTTGTCGAGCGAAGCCGTATGCTTTTACAAGCCTCTGCCGCTTAAGGAGCTCACCGTTAAAGATCTGCTCAAATACATAATGAGCGTGCTTTCACTCGCAGATTATCTGATCGTTTCGCTTTCGGCTTTGGCTGTTACTCTTATAGGTCTTGTAAGTGCATATGTAAACAAGATCATATTTTCAAATGTGGTAACAAGCGGACAAATGAGCCTGTTATTACCGGTTACGGTGCTTTTGGTGGGCGTTACCATATCTACATCTCTGATATACATTACAAGAAACCTTGCGCTTTCACGCATAGAAACAAAGCTTAACATTTCGGTGCAGTCCGCTGCCATGATGAGGGTGCTTTCTCTGCCGGCAGAATTTTTCAAGAAATACAGCGCCGGTGAATTGTCAAGCAGAGTACAGAGCATGAGCAGTCTGTGCGATATGCTCACAAATATAGTGCTCACTACAGGACTTTCTACCATATTTTCAGTAATATATATCGGGCAAATGTTCCACTATGCGCCTCAGCTTGTGTTACCTGCCGTGTGCGTAATACTGGTAACACTTTTGTTCTCACTTATCATTTCTGTTATACAAACAGGCATAAAGAATAAAGAGATGCAAAGCTCCGCCAAGGAAAGCGGTCTTGTGTTCTCGCTTTTGTCGGGTATTCAAAAAATCAAGCTTTCCGGCTCGGAAAAGAGAATGTTCTCAAAATGGGCGTCATTTTACAAAAAAACAGCCGATTACAAGTATAATCCGCCGAAAATCATAAAGCTTTCAAATGTTATTTCCACCGCTATTACGCTTATCGGTACCGTTGTTATTTATTATTTTGCTGTGGTATCGAAAGTAAGCGTTGCGGAATATATGGCATTTGAGGTGTCTTACGGTATGGTGAGCGGTGCTTTTCTGGCTATATCCGTTTTGGCGGTAGACATAGCGTCTATAAAGCCTACGCTTTCAATGATAGAACCCATAATACAAACCATACCCGAAATTGCCAACAGCAAAAAGGTCGTTACACGCATATCGGGCGGAATAGAGCTTGATAACATCTCGTTCAGATATAACGAGAATATGCCGCTGGTAATTGACAACTTAAGCCTTAAGATCCGTGCAGGTCAATATGTGGCTATTGTCGGCACAACAGGCTGCGGTAAGTCTACGCTTATGCGCCTTATGCTGGGCTTTGAACATCCTCAAAAAGGCGCTGTGTATTATGACGGTAAAGATCTGGAATCACTGGACTTAAAGTCGCTGAGAAGAAAGATAGGAACAGTTATGCAAAACGGCAAGCTGTTCTCGGGCGACATATATTCAAACATAGTTATTTCGGCGCCGTGGCTCACGCTTGAAGACGCATGGGAAGCTGCGCGTATGTGCGGCATTGATGAAGATATCCGTCATATGCCAATGCAGATGCACACGATCATTTCAGAGGGCAGCGGCGGCATTTCGGGCGGCCAGCGTCAAAGGCTTATGATTGCCCGCGCAATAGCGCCTAAGCCGAAAATTTTGATGTTCGACGAAGCGACCTCCGCACTGGACAATATCACGCAAAAAATAGTGTCGGATTCGCTTGAAAAACTTAAATGCACAAGGATAGTAATTGCGCACCGCCTTTCAACCATAAAGCAGTGCGACAGAATTATTGTTCTTGATAAGGGCAAAATAGCCGAAGACGGCAAATATGAAGATCTTATCGCAAAAGACGGCGTATTTGCAGAGCTTGTAAGACGCCAGCGCATAGACCTTGAAGACGAAGAATAATGGACAAGGCAAATATAATTTCAAACGAAATGGAATACCTGATAAAGCTGTTTGCCTGTGCGGCAAAGGGTGAGCCTGTGCCTGAGCCAAGGCAGACCGTAAACTGGGATAAGCTTATTAAGCTTGCACGTGAGCAAACAGTTACGCTCACAGTCGCGGCTGCTCTGTGCAAAGCGCAGAACACCCCCTGCCCTGCCGAGATTAAGGCACAGCTATACAGTGAGCTTATCGGAACTGCTTTGAAGCGAAAAATTCAGCAAGATAATATTTTTTCACTGCTTGAACGTTTGCAAAACGCAGGCATACAGTACACACTGTTGAAAGGCGCGGACGTTGCAAGGTATTACGCCGTGCCTGAGTGCAGGATATCCGCAGATACCGATATATTGATCTCGCCTGATGACGAACAAAAGGCTTATGACTTTTTTAAAAAAGAAGGCTTTGCCGTAACACCATGCGAAGAAGAAGACAATCACGCTGTGTGCATCAGCCCGAAATACGGGCTTATTGAGCTTCACTTAAGGCTGTGGTCAGACGAAGTTGAAAAGTATATATTTAACGGCAAGGGTATAAAGACCGAAACCTGTACAACAGTTATATGCGATCACACAGTAAATGTACTCGAGCCCACATGTGCCGCGGTGTATTTAACAATGCACCTTGTAAAGCACTTTATATACTCAGGCATTAATTTAAGAATACTGATGGACACGGCTCTTTACATCTGCAATAATTCAGATAACATTGATTTTTCCTACTATAAAAAGATAGCAGATGAGCTTAAATACACAAAAATAATTGCTTGCCTGTTTACAATTGCTGCCGAGTATTTCGGCATTGATGAAAAAAGCCTGCCGAGCCTAAATGTGCCCGTAAGCCGTGAGCAGATAGATCTGATACTCCAAGACACGGAACAGGGCGGCTTTATGGGTGCAAACGAAGCGGAAAGCCGCTGGTATGTGTACCTGAATTTTCTAAATGCAAAATCAATGCAAACAAAGCCCAAGCCACTGCGTATCCTAATGCGCGCAGGTGCATTTTGCAAAAGAACTTTCAGAGCAGTTTTTCCCACAGTGGAGCAATTATCGGCGCGCTACCCGGATCTTGAGGCGCACAAATGGAAATATCCGTTTTACGCTATACACAGGCTTGTGTTTGTAATGGGTAAAAGGCTGTTTACGGGCAAATTGGGCGAAAGCGTGAACGCGCAATATGCAATACCGGACACCGCAGAACAAAAAAGGCTAAATTTATTGAAAAAAATTGATATAATTTGATAAAATAGTTGACAATTTGCTTTATATATGATAAAATGCAGTTGCAGGTAGGAGAATTATCTACCACAATTAAATGAAAAGGGGAGTTTGTCATGAGTGAAATGAAATTACCACCGTTGGAAGAATTACAGAAAATAGCAGCAGAAAAGGGTATTGAATTACCCGACGAAATTCTTGACGAAGTAGCAGGCGGCGCATATACCAGAGAAGAGTGGGAGAAAATGTCCACAGAGGAGCGTCAAGCGGCTCAACAACGTTCCTTGATGGCAAAATTTGTTTTCCACACACCTTGCGAGATGGACTAATTAGTCGTACCTAAACAATTGAATTTGACTTTCGCCGCCACACAATCGTCTGTGGTTATGTGGCGGCGAAATCTTAAAAGGAAGGGAGGTAGTCTTATGTACCAGTCACCTGATGTAATTAAGGTTAAAGTTAATATTGATGAAGTGTTTGCATCCTATCATGAAATTTGCCCTATGGATCAGTTTCAACAGGAATCTTATACAATTCCATGCAGTCCCAGCGATCCCAATTATACTATAGTAGCGAATACATATATAGGTTTAGGATGGGGAGATTCTTGTTATTCTACGCAAGATGGATATTAATCAGCAACGGCGGATATCATATTATGAATAAATATACAAATAGGGTGGTTTGTGACTTTTAATAGTTGTCAAAACTGCCTTTTCGTTTTATAAGGTAAGGTTATTGATATGGGCATAATTTACGACGCGCTACTTAAAGCAGGTAAAACCGATATTGAAGAGGTAAATGACAAGATCAAATTTGACATTTTTGATAAGCTTCTCGCCCAAAGGACTATTGCACAGCGTATACCGCTTAATGTGGTGCTTGAGCTAACGCCTGTGTGCAACTTTGCGTGCAAAATGTGCTATATACGTATGTCACAGAAAGATCTTGAAAAATCGGGGTACGCCCTTTTACGCTTTGAAGATTGGAAAAAGTATATAGACAGTCTTTACGATCTTGGCACTTTATCCGCTACGCTTACAGGCGGAGAATGCACAATACATCCCGATTTCTGCGAAATATACAAATATATTTACAGTAAAGGCATGATCATTAATGTTATGACAAACGGCTCAAACATAACAGATGAAATCTTTGAAATGTTTTTGCAGTGTCCGCCTCAAAGCATTTTTATAACCTTATACGGCAGCACCGCCGAGACCTACAAAGAGCTTTGCGGAAATGAAGCAGGTTTTGAGCGCGCATATAATGCCGTGCGAAGGCTGTGTGAGGCAAGAATACCCGTAACACTTCAATTCACATCTACTAAATACAACCAGCATGAGCTTAGGGATGTTTATGAATTTTCCAAGCAAATGGGCTGTGAACTGAAATACGTTGATTTATTGATCAATTTCAACAAGAGCACACCGGAGCAGATAAACGAAGTAAAAGATGATCACGATAAATTTGCGGAAGACTCTAAATACATTTGGTGCGACAAACGAGGTATTTCAGAAGCTGATATTGATGCCGAGCCTTTAACGCAAATATATCCCACTACCGATAATCCTGTGATAGAAAAGGGAATACCGTGCAACGCCGGCAGAAACACCTGCTGCATAACCTGGAAGGGCGATATGCAATCCTGTAATGTTATGGATATGTATAAGGTAAGCCTTAAAAACAAAAGCATTGCCGATGCGTGGCGTGAATTGGTAGCCTGGGCGGACAATGTGCCGCGCCTTACAGAGTGCCAGAACTGCATACACCGCCTTCATTGCAAGCAGTGTATAGCTCAGCATTACGGTGACGCAGGCGAATTCGGCAAGCCTTCACCGCGGCTGTGCTATAAGATAACTCACCCTAAAGAAGCCGCTGAGTTTGAAAAGCAATACGACGCACACATAAAGAAAATGCAGACAGACCCCGAGTATGCCAAGCAGTATAATGAGCGTCTGCAAAAAATGCATAAGAAATGAATACAAAAATAAAACCGACACCGCAACGGTAATTTGTTTAATCCGTTGCGGTGTTTTTGTGTGTTTATATCAAACTAACGTCTTAATATTAGGGGATAGCTTATAATGACAAAACCAGCCTGCCGAGAACAAAGCAGGGGGGCGCCGTCCACACGCTGGGTGGCGCAGCCCCCCGTGTGGTCGCGAAAGGGGTTTCCAAAGGGGGAAACAGCCGACGGGTTTCCCCCTTTGGCGCGTTTTGCTTACTTTGTTGCGAGACAAAGTAAGTGCCTGCCCGGCATTAGGGCGAACCCGAGGTTATTACCTAATCAAATAATCGGCTTATAAAACGAATTTCAGGCTTCCAACAAAGGGAAGCCTGACAAGGTTGCTTTTATGATTATGGTTCGTAAATAACCGTTAAATCGATTTTGTAAGCGTGAGGATATTTTTATTATTATCAAACAAATAAGTCACAGAGTCCATCATCTTTTTCACGGTGTAAATTCCGAGTCCGCCAATTTTTCTCTCCTCCGCGCTAAGGGTAACATCCGGGTCGGGATTATTGAGAGGATTATAAGGCGTACCGTCGTCAAAGAATATCATGGTCACGGTCTTGCCCTTCATAAGGCAGTACAGCTCGGCTGTTGTGGCGCCGCTGTATTTTGCGATATTAGAATAGATTTCATCCGCCGCTATGCAAAACTGAGATATAACGCCGTCAGGGCAGCCCGAATCACGCAAAAACTTTTCTGTAAAGGCGAGCACCTCGGGGGTGTTTTCCTGTGAAGCGGTAAAAGAGCGGTTTGCACTCTTTCCCTCGTTACCCATATAGCACAGACCAAGCATTGTGATATCGTCAAATTGGTCTGCCTCGCCGACAAACAGGTCTACATCTTGCTTTACGGCTTTCAGTAAATCAGCTGACGATGTGGTACTTTGGCGGTCAAGAATATTTTTAAGGCGTTCTTCACCGTATAGCTCATTATTAAGGTCGGTAGCTTCGGTTACGCCGTCTGTGTATAAGAACAGCACATCGCCCGGGTCAAGATGGATATCATTTTCACGGTAGTGCATATCTTCCATTCCTGCCAAAATGAAGCCGCGTCTGCCCTTTAAATATTCATACTCGCCGTTGCCCTTTTTAAGCAGCGGTGGGTTATGCCCGGCGCTTACATATTTCAGGTTGCCGGTAGATATCTCCAGCACGCCCAACCACGCAGTAACAAAAAGTCCTGCCTCGTTGCCCTCGCAAAGCTGGGCATTTGTGCGCTCAAAAGCCTTGGCAGGAGACGCTCCTGTTTGAGCATGGTTTTTGATAAGCGTTTTTGCGATAACCATAAACAACGCCGCAGGAACTCCCTTGCCCGATACGTCGGCAATTACCACTGCAAGGTGATCATCGTCTATAAGGAAGAAATCGTAAAAGTCGCCGCCTACCTCTTTGGCAGGGTTCATCGTTGCATGAATGTCGAACTCTCCCCTACTCGGGAAAGCAGGGAATATACGGGGAAGCATATCCTCTTGAATTTGAGTGGCAACATTCAGTTCTGTGCTGATTCTTTCCTTCTCTGCAGTCATAGAGGTAAGGTTTGTGATATAGCTGTTTATGTCCTTCTCCATGGTTTTAATGGACTCAGACAGCATTTGAATTTCGTCACCTGTATGGATATTCAGCTTTGAGATCGCCGAATTTTCCTTTGAAGCATCGCTTTTATCTGTTACAAACGAGCTTGTTGCTTTGGCAAGCTTGTTGATAGGTGAAACTATTGCCTTTGTAATCACAACGATTGAAACTATTATTGCGGCAAGTGTAGCTAATATAACCGCCAGACAAACTATGAATAAGAAATCGTGTCTGTCTTGCATTACGTCGTTCATAGAAATATCAACGCCGACAAGAGCAGCAACTTTGCCGTCTTTATCTATTATCGGCTTGCCTACAGACGCCAACCAACCATATTCTTCTGTCTCGGATATGAAAGCCGGGATTCCGTTTTCCAGATCTTTTGCCTCTACACCTTCAGAAAGCGGATATTCATCGCCCAAATGAGACGCATCATTACATCTGTCGGAATCCAATTCATCGGCGTCCATTATATAAACCGTCTTGTCTTCTTCTCCGTTTTCACCGGGAACAATTTTCTGAATATACAAATACTCAAGGTCGTTATTCTTTTTGATTTTATACAGGGAGTTGAGCATATCGTAGTAGGCATCGTCTGCCTGCAGAGTGTCGTAGTAATGCTCAATAGACTCTGCATCCATAAGCGACGCCGCTGTGCTTGCAACATTGGAGGCAAGGTTCTTATAGTGCTTATCCATGGTGTTTGCGTAAATGTTATAGCTTATCACAATAGAAATAGATGCTACCAAGTACACAATAATTACCAGCATAAGTATTGTTTTCACTCTTAGTGATGGCTTTTTGAATTTCTTTCTCATATAATCACCCCGTATTTTATTTGCGTTGTATATCATAATGCCCTAAAGCATTGTAAGCCCCAGCCAAGCTCCGGGCATATAATCCGCGCCAAAGCTCAGCGCATGAAGCTGTATCTGTGCGTTTACAGGTGCGCTTTCCGGATAATACGCAATTATGTGCTCCACATTAAAAAACTCCGTAATAAATCCGCTGTATTGTCCAAGGCATTGGGCAGGTATCGTGCATTCATTAATAATAATTGAATCATCGCGCCTTTCGGCATTAATGAGATATTCGCCGCTGCCGTCTGTTAATTTACAGCAAATATTATTGCAAAATTTGCTTTCCTTGAGCGCATAATTGACATATTGCCTGCTCCATCTCACAGATCCTACATCATTGTAAAACGAATTTCGCATATTAAAATATTCATCAGCAGTTATAGATAAAATACTTGCATCAGAACTGCACACACAATTCGGCTTGCTGTAATGAAGCACTTTTCTTTTGCTGAAATCGGTAAAACCAATTTTGCGGTAATAATCCTCAAGACCGGGTGCAGGCACCTGAATAAGTGCCGAGTCGGTTTGCCTTAGGTAATCAAAAATCTCTTTAAGCACCTGCTTAAACACACCGTGTCCACGCTCGCTCGGCAACACCGTGGCGGCGTAACCGTAATATGCAGGTTTTCCGACGCCTGTTATCTCACACGGAATAAGGTAAGCCGCGCACGTAATATGCCCCACTTCACCGCTTATAAACACAAGCGAATTTCGGGCAAACTCCGCCAAAAACATATCAATATATTCGGGCGGATCTTCAAAGCCCTGCCGCCACAAGTCGGCAAGTTCGCCGATCACATTTTCGTTTACCTGTAAGATCATAGCTTATACCTTTACCGTAAGGGTGTTGAAACCCTGATAGTTCCTGTAGAAAAAGTCTTTGGCATTTTTCTTTACGAGCATAATGCCAAGGGCGTCCATGTTACTGCTGTCCTGACCGTCGTCGAGCGCTACTTTTCCGCCGTTAAGGCTAAACGGGTCGAACATATCGGCGTTGTCTCTCAGGTACAGCTCAAAACTCTGGTTTTCAGCGGCAACCAAGGTAAGCTGTATATATCCGTCTTTTTTATTTTTAAAGCCGTTTTGCATTATTGCGCCGCAAATTTCTTCCACTATAAGATTCACATAATAGATCTGCTTAAAGTTAGCGCCCCTCTCCTCACAAAAGGCCTCTATATCCGCAAGCAGCGTACCCAATTCTTCATTTTTGTTGCGTATGGTTTTGGTATACGTTTCTTCTACCTGTGCTTTGCCCTTTTTAAGGGAGCGAAGCTTCACCACTAAAAGCCAGATCAAAAGCGAAATTGCCTCTATAATCGGGAATGCCACCCAAAACATTTTTACGCCAAACAGTGAAAACGTGAAAAATGCTGTTATATAAATAATAAAGCTGCGAAGCAGATTAATTATAAAGCTTACTGTTTCTTCCCCTACCGACTGATAGAAATACGACATCACTATATTTGTCCCGGCAAATACAGCGCTTAAGCACAGCATTCTTGCCGCGAATGCACCAAATTGCGATGTAATTCCCGCATCCAGTCCAAAAAGCATACAAATGCTTTCTGCAAAAATCGAAACAACGACAGCAAACACAGCCCCAATAGCCGTAACCCACATGAGTGAAAGATTCCTGACCTTTTTAACAGCGGCTTTATTTCTCTCCGCAAAGAATGTTGCCGCTAACGGCTGTACGGTAAGTCCCATGCCGTCGAACAAGCCGTTGAATATGTAGAACACGTTTTGTGCTACGTTATACACAGCAACAGAGCTTTCGCCGCCTATGGATATCAATATATTATTTACTGTCAATATAGAGAAAAAGTTAAATAAATACTGTGATGATGATGAAAGCCCCAGCTTAAACGAAGCAAAAACCTCTTTTATTTTAGGCAGCGCGGGCATAAGCTTCAGATGTGAGCCTTTTTTCATAAAATGCCCCAAATAAATTACTATTCCCACAACTTGCCCTATAATAGTGGAATACATAGCGCCCTTGACGCCCATGTTTAAAAACACAACAAGCACCAGGCTAAGTGAAAAATCCACAGCGTTCGATATTACCATACCCACGCTTGCAAGACGTTCACTGTTGTCACACCTTATGCAGAAATAAAGTATCAGGTTGATAAAGAACAACGGCGCCGATAAAAAGAGTATCCGCACATAGTCATATGTAAGCGAATACACGGCACTGCTTGCAGAGGCTGCGCCGAGCACGCCTAAAATCGGGGTAATAAAAATACTGCCCAACACGGCAATTACAGCACTTGTAACAATTGCCACTGTTATCATTTGTGAAACATGAGATGCCGCTTCTTTGCTTTTGCCCTTTGCAATAAGCGAAGTAAAGGTAACAGAAGAACCAAAGGCTATCGCCAGATCCAACACGTTATAGATCATATATATCGGCGCTGAAAATCCGAGCGCAGCAACAGCCGCCTGCCCAAGCGATATGCCCACAAAAAGAGTATCTGCTATGTTTCCGAGTGCAAGACACAGCGAAGACAGCAGTGTGGGTATAAAAAAGCGGTAAAATATATTAGTGGTAAAATCAGTTTTTTTGTCAGAGCTTTTCATCAATTTATCACCTAACACGGAACATTTTTATGCAGACCACATACCAAACGCATCAATTAATCAGGGCTATACTCATACACTCTCAAAATATTACAAGGCACAAGCTGAGTTTTGTGAATACGTAAGCCCTCTATTCCCATGTCGTCTTCCTGATCTATATACATTACATTTTCGGGCAAAAGCTTAAAAAGCTCATTGCGCAAAATTATGTCTATATTCGGAACAAGCGTTTTGGAAATATTTAAGTCAAATGTACTGTTATCTGTAAAAGAACCCATGGCAAAGCCAAGCGGACTGCCGTCGCGGTAAAGTATTATGCCGAACATTTTTAAATCGAAAAAATTATTCACGGCCAAATCCACGGACTTCACATCGTAACAGTCTGCTAATGTATTGTCGATCCAATTTTGTAATATGAGCCGCACGTCATTGAAATTAGTACTGTTTATGAGCTGCGCAACCCATTCATGCCCCCTTTTCACCTTACGCAGGGAGCGTTTCATATTTTTATATTTTTTCCCGGACATCTCAAGCTGCTCAGCCTTACTGTATATGTATGCAAAGTCTTCCCTGACGGCCTTCAGCGGCAAAGCACCGCCAAAATGCTCCTCAAGAAAGTTTTTATCGCGTTGACTGATGTTGCAAAGTATACAGTCATTAGATTTTTTATCTATAAACCAACTCAAAAATTCTTTTTTCTTTTCGGCAGTACCGCAAGGAAAAAAGTAGGCAGTTTTGCCGCTTATTACTGCACGAGCCGTAAAAAAATCATCTTCCGCACACACGGAAAGTTCCCATAGATCCTTCCACAAAAACATTACATGAAAGGTACGGGCATAAAGTGTGTTGTCATTTATTAATATTACTGACTCTATTGGTTCAAGGTCAGTAATTTGAATATCTCGAAAAAGATAATCTTTCGTACACATACCGGATCATTCGATAGTTAATATATCAACAAACCCTGTGATATCAAATACTTCCATAATGGTATCATTAACATTTTTTATCACCATGCTGCCCTGTTTATTCATGGTTTTCTGTGTTGCCAAAAGAACACGCAAGCCGGCAGATGAAAGGTACTCGAGCTGAGAAAAGTCTAACAGCAAGCTTGTAACGCCGGAGAGAGAGTCTCTTAAAAAGGTGTCAAGCTGAGGGGCTGTTGTGGTATCGAGTCTTCCGATTATTTTTACTGTAAGGTCACTGCCGTTGCTGATTTTTTCTAATTTCATAAAAATCTCCTCAATTCATATATATTTTGACAACTACATTATAATGGGGTTTTAACATTATGTCAACAAAAAAAGTATCTTTTGGATTAAATCGGAAGTTTTTATCAAATTTTTAGCCTC
>JAEEHZ010000129.1 GCA_016281115.1 Clostridiaceae bacterium
AAGATACTATTGGGTTGGTAAGCGCAATGATGATGGTACATATAGTAAGGTTGATATTCCACAACCGGAAGATAGAGGAATATTGTTGAGGGATATACTTGACGGTATGACAGACAGAGAAAAAGGACGTGCTGTTATAGGTTCTACTGGTAGAACTACAACAAGAGAATATTTCAAAAAGTCTCAAGGCAATATGGTGTATGAGCCAGTGTGCCTACAAGAGCAACCATATGGCAGAGCGAAACAAGATGATGGAACTTATGACAGAAGATACGAAGCAAAAATAGATGGTAAATCCCCGGCTTTAACTACAGTAGAGTCAAGAAGATTAGTTGCAGAGCCTGTAAATACAACTATTTTTCGTGCCGAAGGCGGCGGTATGGGAACTAGAACCGGATTGTATGCCATTCCAGTTGAATTTGACGGTGACATTCCCACAAAAGCAATTTCGTATGCAGATGGTAAGCTATATACTGTTTACGCTGTTAAAGATGGTCAAATAACAATAAAAGGCAAAACGTACCCTATAAAACTGTCTGACGGTTATTACATAATACGCAAATTAACTGTAACTGAATGTAAGAGATTACAGACAGTACCTGAATGGTATGAATTTCCTGTTAGTGATACCCAAGCATACAAATGTATTGGTAATGGGTGGACAGTAGCGATCATTAAGCATTTAATGACTTACTTTAAGTAGATAACTACATATTTATTTAAGATAAGATAGGAGTAAAGCTATGAAAATAAAAATCATAAAAACCCGCAACACCCGTAAAGCAAAAGAGCGCAAGGCCGCTGTAGACGCAAATGGCGGCTACTGCCCTCTGTGCACCGAACGCACCGAGGACAGCAAGTGTATGTGTAAGGAGTTCATAGATCAGTACCACAGCGGCATTAGGGGCGCGTGTGAGTATGGACTGTATGAGGTGATTTAATGGATAAATTAAAGCTTAAACCCTGCCCGTTCTGCAGCGGCGAAGCGTTAGTAGTCAAAGTTAAGCTATGCGAAAATCCTTATGTGGTTGTTTGTCAAAGCGAAAAATGCGGAGCCAGTATAGGCGTATATTCTGGTACAAGAGAAGCAGCCGTCGAAGCTTGGAACAGGAGGGGTGAATAATGGATAAATTTGAAATTGCAAAACGCCTTATGAAATGTTTTCCACAGAGTTTTATAAACTATATGGGTGAATTTGTTGCTCATAGATATGCAAACGAATATTTTATTCTTGATAACTGTGAAACGGAAACAGATGTAAAGTTCAAGGTTCTTGCGTGGTTTTCTCGCGGAGCCCATAAAACAGAGCCGTATCAAACAAAAAAGAAAAACGATAAATTTCACGAGTTTATGCTTAAAGGGATAAACAAGTATCTTGGCACAAGTTTTACCCAAAGTGATATAGAACTCATTTACACTTATTTTGGTAATGGGTGCAACAAGGATATATGCTATAAGTTTATCAATAGTGGGTATAACATGAGCATAATAATGCAGTTAGCAGAAGATGTAATATCGCGATAGGAGGGCTGAATAATGGGCGACTATATAAAACGGGAAGATGTATTGTCTGCCTTTAAAAATGCAATACCGGATGTTTTTGAGTATGATACGTACGATGAGTTACTTCTTGATGAAGGCATATCTCGTGAGAGATGTCAAAAAATAATAAGCAATATCCCTACCGCCGATGTGCAGAAAGTGAAGCATGGGACGTGGATATTTGATGGTGAATGTGGAATCACGAAATGCTCTAATTGCAAATGGTCAATAGAGGAATATTTCACAAACCCAAACACAAGAAAACCATATGTTTTCTGCCCCAACTGCGGCGCAAAAATGGATTTGGAGGGTGAAGAATAATGAAAGCATGGCTTGTCAGAGTAAGAGACGAAAATTGGTGTACAGTAGTTTTTGCCGAGAGCAGAGGCAAAGCGAGAGCAGCAGCACTTTCGACAGACTGTTGCGAGGACGCTGATTTCACAGACATTGAAGCAAGAAGATTACCTATAGCAGATTCACAATACAACGGACGGACAGAAATGGACTGGGACGATCCGAAAGACCGCTTGTTTCTCGTCAAAGAGGCGGGATTTTACTGCGAATATGTGGAGCCGTATAATTGTGAAAAATGCTCGGCGAAAGAATACTGCGACCTATATCAAGACAGCCTCGAAGAATTGAGAGAGGAGGAAGCCGATGAAACGGACGCTTGATAACTGCAAACTCGTAAAGAAGTATGGTAGACCGATACAATACGACGGTGTTTGCGAGGGCTTTGCAAAATCGGAAACCAATGACGAGCCTTGCGAAATATGTAAAGAATGTAGTCTGTTCGATCAATACGAAGACGAGTTTGAAGTCATCGGTAACATACACGATAACCCGGAGTTGGTGGAGGTGAATTAAAAGTGAGTGTCTTAGATAGAATAATAGCAATCCTAATAGTTGTGGGTATTTGCGCCATAACACGTATCATAAACGGCATAAACTCCTACAGGGATAGTCCTGATCACCATATGCGCAGTATAGGATATATTAAGGGAGTAGACGAAATTAACAGAGTTCATATTCCAAAAGAAATATGCGAAAAGTTAGGCGGTCTCGATTACGTCAAAGTCTACTGTAAAAATAACAGAATTGTGATTAAGAAAATTGATAGAGCAAAAGCGCTAAAAGAGAAAGCGCAAAGAGAGGTGGAAGCGTAATGACTAACGAAGAAGCAATAGGAATATTGAATACCAAAAGACGTGAGGATTTCTACACGGAAAAAACGGTGAATGAAGCTTGTAAAATTGGAATTAAAGCAATAAAACAGGCTATGATACCGCAAAAGGTGGATTTAACTGAGACTTATACTGTAAAGGCATTAGATGTTGAATTAAACAAAGTACTTACATATCCGTCTGCTCCGTGTCCAAATTGCAAACAATGGATTATTGTAAACAAAAGTATTAATTTTTGCCAAAGGTGCGGTCAAAAGCTGGATTGGGGGGAGAAAAATGCTTAAAGCAATACTAATAATCGGCATAATCGCCATTGGCTCGGTGCTGTTCGGGTTTGGCGCAGTTTTCGGAGCAGCGAAAAAGAAAAGTGAGGAACCCGTAGTCGATGTGAACATTTTTGACAAAGAAACGATTTTTGAGGATTGCACGGTGCAGATCCTCGAAAACACCCAGACGGGTAAGATATCCGTAGGTTGGTGGAGAAATAATTAAACGCAGATCGGAGCGTGATACTATTGACCCTTAAGGAACTCTCACAACTTTATTGGCTCAAAAAAGAATTAAAGCACTGTGAACGCCGCCTTGCTGAAAAGAAAGCGAAAATGCGCTCTTTGTCCTCTCCTGATTTGAGCGGATTACCGCCCGGCTCTGACGGCGTAAGCAGTATGCAAAGATACATAGAGTGTATTCAAGAAATAGAGCAGGAAATTGAAAGAAGGAAAAGCCGTATTGAGCAGGAAATACTAAAGCTGGAGCAATACATATCTACGATTGATGACAGTGCATTGCGGCAAATATTCATACTGCGGTTTATTGAATTAAAATCGTGGGTAAGCGTTGCGTATCATTTAGGCGGCAATAATACAAGCGACAGTGTGCGAAAGCAGTGTTACAGGTATATAAACAGGCACAACAAATGAATTTTTCGCAAATTAAAAAGTTGTCCCAAATGTCCCAAACCGATGTGCTAAAATGATAGTGTGAAGAATTGATTACAAGCCAAAGGTTAATCCTTCTTTCATTTTTTAGCAGTAGGTGCAGTACACGTGTCCCTCGTGTGCTGTGCCTACACTCCATTTATAAAGCAAAGCGAGGTGATACTTATGACCGAAAAGCAACGAAAATTCGCTGATGAATATTTAATCGATTGTAATGCTACAAGAGCTTATAAAGCTGCTTATCCTAATGTTAAAAAAGACAGCACGGCAGCGCAAGCGGGCAGCCGTATGTTGAGAAATGTCAAGGTTGCGGCGTACATTGACGAAAAGCTCGCTGAGATCAGCAGTAGCAAAACCGCTGATGCGCAAGAGGTTATGGAGTATCTCACCTCTGTAATGCGCGGCGAAAGTGAAGCTGAGATCGTAGTTGTTGAGGGGATGGGCGAAGGTTGGAGCGAAGCGCGAAATATAAAAAAAGCTCCTGATGAAAGGGAACGCCTGAAAGCCGCCGAATTACTCGGCAAGCGTTTCGGACTGTTTACCGATAAAGTGAATTTGGAAGGCACACCAAAGGTTGTGATCGTTGATGATCTTGACGCCTGATACCTTACAGCTTAAGCTTTCGGATTTTGTCGGCGGCGGGTATGATGAATTTTGGCGATTCAAAGGCAGGTACCGCGTATGTAAAGGCTCGCGTGCCTCAAAAAAGAGTAAAACAGCAGCTTTATGGTATATAAGCAACTTAAGCAAAGAGAAATACAACAAAGCAAATTTGCTTGTAGTACGTAAGACCTATCGCACATTAAAAGACAGTTGTTTTACAGAGCTTAAATGGGCTATCAATCGGTTAGGCTTGCAAAACATATGGAAAGCAAAAGAGAGCCCTCTTGAGATTGAGAATATCGAA
>JAEEHZ010000130.1 GCA_016281115.1 Clostridiaceae bacterium
GATATGTTCGCTTTCAAAAACGGCGGGGTTTACGGGCACGAGACTCGGCTATACCGTTATTCCCAAAGCGCTTCGCCGCTTTAATATGAGTTTTAACGAAATGTGGGTAAGGAACCGCACGACCAAAACCAACGGCGTTTCTTTTATTATTCAGAAAGGCGGTGCGGCGGTTTTTACCGACGAAGGGCAGAAGGAAATAAAGGAAAACATAGCGTATTATAAAGAAAATGCCAAGATTTTAATGCGGGTTTTAGATGAGTGCGGCATAGAATATACGGGCGGGGTAAACGCGCCGTATATCTGGCTTAAATGCCCGAAAGGTCTTGACGGTTGGGCGTTTTTCGATTTACTTCTTAACGAAATCCAAGTCGTCGGAACTCCCGGCGAAGGGTTCGGGGATTGCGGCGAAGGGTTTTTCCGTTTTTCGACCTTCGGTAGCAGAGAAGATACCCTGGAAGCGGCAGATCGACTTAAAAGTTTATTGCGTGAAATTTTATAAGAATCAAACGGCAAAAGGTACCCGCCTGCAACAGCAGGCGGGTTTTTCGTTGTCCCAAAGTTGGTTTAGACAGGTGTGCGCCTTATTACCGTTTTAAAAATCAGATAAATTTTTCTGTTTTTTTTATACAAAACACCTCTTTACCGTTTGAAAATGAATTCTATATTTGTGCAAAACATATTGACTTTTCAGTGCCGTAATGATATACTTTATAAATACGAGTATACGTTTACTAATATGAGCGTGTACCGAACTGCGGTCGAAAAGTAGACCCTTAGATTGAATTTTTTATTGCGGTATAGAAAAACATGTTTGTAAAAAATGATTTAAAGCCATTTTCAAAAAAGATTTATTTGTCGTCTCCTACCATGCACGGGGAAGAACTTAAATATATGACCGAAGCTTTTCGCACCAACTGGATGAGCACGCTCGGTGAAAATATAAACGAAGTAGAAAGAATCGCCGCAGAAAAGGCAGGCGTTAAATATGCGGTGGGGCTTTCGTGTTGTACCGCCGCACTGCACTTATGCGTTAAGTTCGCGGGGGAAAAATTGTACGGGAGGTCGCATACAAGTCACGGCGTTTTGGAAGGCAAAAGAGTTTTTTGTTCCGATATGACTTTTGCCGCAACGCTTAACCCCGTTGTATACGAAGGGGGCATCCCGATTTTTATCGATACCGAAAAAGAATCGTGGAATATGGATCCCGTTGCACTCGAAAGAGCGTTTGAAACTTATCCCGACGTGAAGTTGGTCGTTTGTGCGGAACTATACGGTTTCCCCGGCAGAATAGACGCAATAAAACGGATTTGTGAAAAATACGGCGCATTACTTATAGAAGATGCGGCGGAAGCGTTGGGGGCAACTCTTTACGGCAAACAATGCGGTTCGTTCGGAGATTATGCCGCAATAAGTTATAACGGAAACAAAATAATTACGGGCAGTAGCGGCGGGTGTTTGCTCACCGACGATATTGAGGTTGCGCAAAAAGCAAGAAAGTTGTCCACACAGGCAAGAGAAAATGCGCCTTGGTATCAGCATGAAGAAGTGGGATACAATTATCGTTTATCGAACGTTATTGCGGGCGTCGTTCGCGGGCAATATCCTTACTTGGAAGAGCATATTGCACAGAAAAAAGCCGTTTATGAACGGTATGAGGAAGGGCTTAAAGATTTGCCCGTAAAAATGAATCCGATAACGGAAGGAACGGAACCGAATTACTGGCTTTCCGCAATTACGATAAACGAAAAGTATATGTGTAGGCAAGTCCGTAACGAAACAGAGGCAACTTATACGAAAGAGGAAGGTAAGACTTGCCCTACGGAGATATTAGAAAAACTTGCGGCAATAAATGCGGAGGGACGCCCCATATGGAAACCCATGCATATGCAACCTATTTACAGAGGCAATCCTTTCGTTACGGTTGACCATGCGGGATCAGTCGGAGAAGATATATTTGGCAGGGGGCTGTGCTTACCTTCCGACAATAAAATGACGGCAGAACAACAATCAATAATTATCGAAACGATAAAAGATTGTTTTTCAGCATAACGTAAACCTGGGTATGGATAACATGGCAAAGAACAAATTAGTTATCATAGGGAACGGCGGGCACGGAAAGGTGTGTGCCGATATTGCTTTACAAAAATATGATGAAGTAAAATTTTTAGACGACAATGATAGCACAGATAGTATCGGGCGAGTATCGGATTATTATAAATACACTGAAGAATACGATTTCTTCGTTGCAATAGGGAATAATTCTGTCAGGGAAAGAATTTCGTCCGAACTTAAAGGAGCGAACATTGTTTCTTTGGTCCATAATGATGCCGTCGTGGCAAAAGATGTAAAAATCGGTATCGGTACGGTCGTTATGGCTGGAGCAGTTATCAATCCCGACGTTAAAATAGGTAGAGGGTGCATAGTAAATACTTGCAGTTCTTTGGATCACAGCGACGAAGTGGGTGATTTTTCGCACATATCCGTAGGTGCGCACGTTGCTGGTGACGTTAAAATAGGGAAAAAAGTTACGGTCGGCGCAGGAGCGATAGTTATCAACAACATAACGGTATGCGACGAGTGTTTTTTGGGAGCGGGAGCCGTTTTGGTTGCAAATGCGAATATCAAAGGATTGTATACGGGAGTGCCCGCAAAACTGAAAAGGGGTGAAACGATATGAAAATAATGATAATAGCACCGCATGCGGACGACGAAGTTATAGGCGTAGGCGGAACGATATTAAAAAATATTTTTTGCGGTAACGAAGTTTACGTATGCGTGGTTACGCGTGGAACGTATCCGTTGTTCTCGGACGAATTTATGAAAAATCTCCGGCAAGAAACTATTGACTGTCATAAGATCATGGGCGTCAAAAAGACGTTTTTTTTGGAATTTCCGTCTGTGACTTTGGAAGAGAAACACAGGTTTGAAGTAAATGATGCGATTCTTGATACGATAAAAGAAGTGTGTCCCGACGAAGTATATATACCGCATCACGGGGATATGCAAAAAGATCATCAGATAGTTGCGGAAGCCTGTATGGTTGCATTGAGACCTAAATACGAGTTTGCTCCTAAAAAAATATTCGCTTACGAAACCTTGTCTGAAACGGGATGGAATATTCCGTGTGTTCAGAACGAGTTTATTCCCAACGTGTTCGTCGATATATCGGACTTTCTTGAGAAGAAAATCGAAATGTTAAAAATTTATAAGTCTCAATTAGCGAATTTCCCAAACGCCCGTTCGGTCGAAGCGGTTGAATCCTTGGCAAAATTTCGCGGAGCATTGATGAATTTGAAAGCGGCGGAAGCGTTTATGCTTATAAGGGAAATCAATTGAAAGAGCATGTATAGGGTTATAAAACGATTATTTGATTTCATACTGGCTGGTTTATTGTTTATTATAATTATCCCGTTTTTCGTTGTTTTGATGGTTGTTGTTTTTTTCAGCGTAGGGCATCCGATTTTTTTTACACAGATAAGAAGCGGCAAGAACCGAAAGCAATTCAAACTAGTTAAGTTCAGGACTATGACTGATAAAAAAGACGAAAACGGTGTCCTTTTGCCCGACGAACAACGCGTTACCAAGGTCGGCAGATTTATGAGGTCGACGTCTATCGACGAATTGCCCGAATTGTTCAATATAATTTCCGGGAAAATGTCGATAATAGGTCCTCGTCCCTTGCCGCCGGAATACGACGAATATTATAAAGACGAAGAATTGATAAGATTTAGAGTCAGACCGGGGTTAATTCCTCCGGATTCTCTTGACGAAACGGCGTTTATTTCGTGGGACGATCAGTTTAGGTACGAATCGGAATATGCGAAAAAATTGAAATTCGGATCGGACGTCAAAATCTTTTTCCATACGTTTAGGATGCTGTTTAAAAGAAGTAGCGATAATTACGGAGAATATGTACGTAAGCCTTTGTGCGAGGAAAGGAAGAATGGTGTTAAATAAGGACGGAATATTGTATATCAAAAAGAAATACGGCCTACCTTGCTACGTTTTCAATGAAGACGAGTTCGTACGGAATTACCTTAAATTTGAAAACTGTTTGAAAACCCGATATGCAAATTATAAAATCGCTCTTTCGTATAAAACTAATTACGCCCCTAAGATATGTACGATAGTTAAAGATATGGGCGGATACGCAGAAGTGGTATCGGATATGGAATACGATATCGCAAGAAAAATCGGTTATTCCAACGATAAAATAATTTATAACGGACCGTATAAAGGGATTGCTTTTGACGAGCATTTGCTTAACGGCGGAATACTTAATGCGGACAATCTGACGGAAATAGACAGAATTATTGATTTGGCTAACCGTAACGAAAAATTATTAAAGGTCGGCATCAGAGTTAATATTTCGGTCGGACAGAAATTTATCTCGCGTTTCGGTATAGACGAAGACTCCGAAGATTTGAAAATTGCGGCGAAAAAATTGTCTTCGTGTAAATACACGAAACTTGTCGGTCTGCATTGCCATATCGGACAAGCCCGTGGGATAGAGGCGTGGAAAACGAGGACCTTGAAAATGGTAGAGATTGCAGACAGATTTATTGATGGGGTACCGGAGTTTATCGATTTGGGGAGCGGAATGTTTGGAGACGTAGAGGACGCCTTATTGAAACAATTTGCATGTAAAGTTCCCTCGTATGAAGAGTATGCCGAAGTAACAGCCAAAATATTTGCAGAACATTATCAAGAAGTCGATAACGATAAAAAACCGATATTGTTTACCGAACCCGGAACGACGCTTGATAACAGATACGTGAAATTGATTGCGGAGATAGATTCCATCAAACAGATCAAAAACAAGTTTTTTGCGGTAACGAACTGTTCTTTTCATAATCTGGGGGATGTCTGTTGTTCGGTGAAATTGCCCGTTGAGATAATACACGGTTCGGCAACCGCCGCATATTACGACAATATAGATTTGGTAGGATATACTTGTTTAGAGAGGGACGTTCCGTATAAAGATTTCAGCGGAAAACTCGGGAAAGGAGATTTTGTGGTTTTCGGCAACGTAGGAGGATATTCCAACGTTTGCAAACCCCCGTTTATTCTTCCTCAATGCGCAATGATAGGAATAAAGGAAGGAGAGACGTATCTGATAAAGAGACGGGAAACTACTGAGGATATACTGTCTACTTATGTGATTGGGTAATCAATATGAAAGAATTGAAGGTCTTAATTACGGCGGCAGGATCGCCGTCGGCTCCGGGATTGATAAAATGTTTAAAGAATAACGGAGAAAGAGAGATATCGGTAATCGGTGCGGATATGAGCGCCGACGCAACTATCAGGCAGATGGTTGACAGAGTTTATAGAGTTTCCGCAGTTACTTCCGCAACATACGTCGACGAGTTGATGACAATTTGTAAGAGTGAAAGAGTGGACGTCTTAATACCAGGGATTTCTCAGGAATTGTTGAAATTACAGGAAAGAGTCGGTGATTTTGAAAGAATCGGAACGAAAGTGTCGATTTCTAAAGGAGACGGTTTAGCAATCGCCAACAGTAAAGCCAGACTTTACGAATTTATGAAATGCGAAGGATTTGAAACGCCGAATTTTTTAATCGTTCATAGTTTAAGTGAATTCGAAGAGGGTTGTAAAAAGATCGGCTATCCGAATAATCCGATTTGTATAAAGATGACGGAAGAGAGCGGGAGCAGAGGTGTCAGAATTATCGATCCCGCAAAATCGAGGTTCGATGTTTTTGCGGGAGAAAAGCCCAATTCGTTTTTTACCACTTATGCCGATATGGTGTCTATACTGTCCGAAGCAAGAGAATTTCCCGAACTGATGGTGATGGACTACCTTCCGGGAGAAGAATATTCCGTTGATTTGTTGGCAGAAAATGGTGAAACTCTTTATATTTGCGGCAGGGAAAGCAATAGAATAATCGCCAGTATTCCGCAAGAGGCGACGTTGTCTTACAACGAAGAAGCGTACAGAATTTCAAAAGATATCGTAAAGGCGTTGAAACTTGACGGAAATGTCGATTTGGATTTTAAATTCGACAAGAACGGACGTCCTAAACTGATGGAAATAAATCCGAGATTAGCGGCAACTCTTTCGGTCATTGCGGCAGGAGGGATGAATCTGCTGTATCTGCGTATAAAACAACTGTTAAATGAAAAAATGCCGACGGTCAACGTTAATTACGGCGTAAAATTAAAAAGAAGATATCACGAATTGTTTTGTGACGAAACGGGGCATGAGATTAAATTCTGATGAAAAATAATAAGTATGCTATTTTAACGACGGTAGAAGCAAGCATGAAAGCGTTCATGTTGCCCGTTGCGTACGAGTTGAAAAAGGAAGGATTCGACGTTTCGCTGATATCCGATTTTTCGCAGGATTTTATTGACGAATACGGAAAAGATTTCAGGTGTATTCACGTAAAAATGAAAAGGGGTTTTCATTTTCTGAATACTTGTTCCGTGTTCTTTAAGTTAAAAAAGATATTCAAAAGAGAGAAGTTCGCCGTTATAGATTACGCAACGGAAAACGTTTCGTTGCCGGCGTCGTACGCAGGGGCTTGCTGTAAAATACCCGTGAGAATTTACAATCATTGGGGAGCGCGTTTCGTAGGTTTTAACGGTATAAAAAGGGTTTTATCCAAAACGATAGAAAGGCTTATAGGAAAAAAATCAACGGATATCAGGCAAGTAAGTGAAAAAAACAAGCAACTTTGCATAGATCAGGGTGTTTACAAAAGTAAGGAATGCGTGGTTTTAGGCAAAGGGGGAACAATCGGCGTAGATTTAAAACGCTTCGACGTAAATAACAAGGAAAAATATAGAGAAGAATTCAGAAAAAAATACGGTATTCCCGAAAACAGCACGGTGTTCGGTTTCGTGGGAAGAATTCAGAAAGATAAGGGTGTTAACGAACTTTTGCAGGCATACAGGAATATTTCAGACAAATATAAAGACTCTTATTTGGTTTTGATCGGACCGATAGATTCCGAAAACCCGATTTCGGCAGAAAACCTATCGTTTGCCCAAGGTGATCCGCACATAGTTCTTACGGGGAGACTTGACAATGTAAACGAAGCTATGTGCATGATTGACGTGTTGATTCATCCGACCTACCGAGAAGGTTTCGGTATGGTTTTGCAAGAGGCGGGTGCGTTGAAAATACCTATAATTACGACCGACATAATCGGACCGTCCGAATTTATAACGAACGAATACAATGGATTGCTTATCAAACCTAAAAATTCGGAAGAGATAGAACTCGCCGTGGAAAAAATTTTGGAAAATAACAACGGAATAACGTATGCGGAAAACTGTTATCGTTACGTTAGTGAATATTTTGAAAGGTCGATTATGCTTAAAAGGATCGTATGCGACAGAAAGAGTTTATATGGGAGGATAAGCGATGATAAAGTTAATGCTGTTAACGACAAATGAAGATTTAATAAGAGAAGCGATGGTTTCCGATGTGGATAGGATTTTCGTTGATTTGGAGTACATAAATAAGAGTGAAAGACAGAAAGGCAGAGATACCGTTATTTCACATAATTCGATAGAAGATGTAAAACGCATAAGACCGCTTGTAGATAAGGGGAAGTTGCTTGTGCGCGTCAATCCTATACATGCGAATTCCAAATACGAGATCGATAAGGTGATAGAATACGGAGCGGACGTCGTGATGCTTCCTATGTTTAAATATGCTGAAGAGGTCAGGGCGTTTATAGATTTTGTCGACGGCAGGGCAAAAACCTGTTTGTTGCTTGAAACGGC
The DNA here is from genome assembly GCA_016281115.1 of Clostridiaceae bacterium. Classification (GTDB taxonomy): domain Bacteria; phylum Bacillota; class Clostridia; order Oscillospirales; family Acutalibacteraceae; genus JAEEHZ01. The sequence continues at coordinate 7,758 of JAEEHZ010000130.1, forward strand.
GCAGGCTATGGTAAGGATAGACGACATTCTCGATCAGTCGGGCATTGATGAAATATATATAGGGCTGAACGATTTACACATCAGTCTCGGGTTGGATTTTATGTTTGAAGTGCTGGGATCCGGACTGATAGAATATATGGTATATAAAATCAAGAGTAAAGGGCTGCCCTTCGGGTTCGGCGGATTGGGAAAAATCGGCGAAGGATTATTACCTGCGGAAAATATTCTGTGCGAACATTATAGGTTAGGTTCTTCCAGTGTGATACTTTCGAGAACTTTCCGCAACGAAAACGTCAACTCGGGGATTAAAGTCGACATAGAAAAAGAAGTTAAGAAAATAAGAGAAAAAGAGAAAATATACAGCAAGTATTCCGCTGCGGAGTTTGACGAAAACAGGCATATCGTCAACGAAAAAATCAAAGAAATAGTAAAGAGTTTAAACGGCAAATGAAAATATTGTCAGAAATATACATCGATTTGAATCCAAACGACGAGTTGATACTGATTAAAAAGAATCGTTTTTTTGCATATTTATCAAAAAAATATCGTGAAAGAACGATTAAAAAGTATTGTAAGCAGGATTTTGACTTTATTATATGCTGTCGTGATACTGCGAAAATAATATCGAAGTATAATTTAGCAAAAGATTGTATTATCCAGTTAACGAGTACGGGATACGATGGAGTTCCGCTTGAGCAATTAAATGCGCGAAACGTAAAGGTTATGAACGTCAGGAACGTGTATACCGTGCCTATTGCGGAATTTGTCGTTTACGGCGTTTTGTCGTTTTTCAGGAGGTTAAGGCGCAATCCAAACAGAACGGTTCCCAAACTTTTCAGAAAGTACGATTTAATGCGGGAAATTTATCAGAAAAAAGTCTTGATTTTGAGTTTTGGAAACATAGGGAAATCGATTGCTGAAAAATTAAGTTCGTTTCACGCTGTGGTTGATGCATATGATCCATATATCGAATCCGATGGCAATGCGACCATTTCTAAACTATATCGCACGCAGGAGGAACTGGCGGACCATTTGTATCAATACGACGTAATTATTTCGACCATGCCGTTGGTAGAGAACACTTATAATTTTTGTAATGTTGATTTTTTCAGTAAGTGTTCCGATCAACTGATTTTTTGCAACGTAGGCAGAAGAGAAACCGTGGATAACGATTATCTATATGAAATTTTGAAAGGCGGAAAGATTCAAGGGGCGATAATGGACGAAGTGGAATTATTACCCATAAAATTGTGTAGCAGATTTAGAAGGCTTAATAACGTATTATTTTACCCAGGAATATCGACGTCAACTCAGGAAGCAACAATAAGATTACGCGAACAAATCATAAAAAATTTTTATGATTACAAGGATTCGTCTGTTTTGAACAATCAAATAAAAAATTATGAAATTTAGCGTTATAATTCCAGTGTATAATTCCGAAAAGTATCTTAGGGATTGTATTGAAAGTGTTTTAAATCAAACGTACGGCGAATATGAAATAGTAATCGTAAACGACGGTTCCACGGACCATAGTTTGGACGTGTGCCGTGAATATTCCCGAAAACACGATAACGTTAAAGTGATAAACAAAGACAACGGCGGACAATCGTCGGCAAGAAACGTCGGGTTAAAAAATTCTGTCGGTGAATATATCGTATTTCTCGATAGCGACGACAGAATAGTCGACAGAGATTTCTTTTCAAAGATTTCCGCAATAACGGAAACGAATAAAACGGATATTATTGCCTTTAAGTACATTGAGTTATACGAAGATTTGGGCAAAGCAAAGCCTTTGAACGTGAATTTATCCGAGTGCCGTTGCGAAAGTTACGTTGACACGCTGAAAAATTTGATAAAACGAGATGCTTTTTATTGTTCGGCTTGGTCAAAATGCGTAAGACGGGAATTGCTCACGGATAATGGTATAACGTTTGACGAACGATCCAGATGCGAAGATATGGACTGGTACTTTGGCGTGATAGAAAAAGCAAATTCCATAGCAATTCTTGATGATTTTATTATTGAATATCGTCGGCGTTCCGGATCGGTTACCACAACGACTAATATAAAAAACTTGTCGGACTATGTGGCGTTTTTAGATAAATGGGATGAGATATTGTCTCAATCAACCGAGGATATTCATGAAGTTTTAAAATATGCGTTTGCGAAATTGTATGTGAATCTGACGGTTGCGTATAGTCGGTGTAAAGATCGTAACAAAAAAGGTCTTTATAAAACGATTAAAAACCATAAACGCTTGCTAAAATACGATCTTAATCCCGTTGTAAAAAAGTTCGGTAAAATATCGAAAATTTTTGGATTCGGATTGACTTTGTTTTTGTTGAAAATATATTCAAAGGTAAAATAAGTATGGGGAAATTATTGCCCAAAGTTCTGGTCGTTTCTACTAACGCTTGGGTTGACGGTAGCGGAGTCAATACACTGCTTAATTTGTTTGGAGGTTGGGATGCTGACAGAATAGCGCAGATTTATACAAAATCAGACTTTCCGAATACCGATGTGTGCAAAAGCTTTTTTCAGATATCGGAACAGAAAGTTATAAAAAGTGTTTTTAACCGTAAAGTGATCACGGGGAGAGAAATTTCGGACAATAACGGTATCTACCAAGAAGATAACGATTTGCGTGCCGAACAAAAAAGGTATAAAAAATCAGGTAATTTTCTGTTAAGTTTTGCAAGAGAACTCGTTTGGTTTTTTGGAAAGTGGAAGACGAAGGAATTAGAGAGATATATAAAAGAAACGAACCCCGACGTTTTATTTTTTCCCGTATATCCGACGATTTATATGGGGCGTCTTCAGTTGCACATTCTGAAAAAACTTAAAAAGCCATACGTTTGTTATATTTCGGACGACAATTATACTTACAAGTCGATTTCCAAAACTCCCTTGCGTTTGATACATAGGTTTTTTTTGAGAAATAAAGTCAAAAAACTTATTTCCGGATGCGATCGTTTAATGGTTATTGCGCCGAAACAGAAAGAAGAATACGATAAGCTGTTCAATAAAGACAGTATAATCATAACGAAGGGCATAGACCTATGCGACGGTTATGAAAAAAGTTCAGTTTCCGAACCGATAAAGATGCTATATACGGGTAAAACGATTATCGGAAGAGAAGGAACTCTTCTTACGATCGCTAAAGCCTTAAAAGAGATAAATCGTTTCGGGGTAAAGGTGTTGTTAGATATATACACGCCTGATAAGGTAAAAAATTATAAAAAATTTGCCGACATTGCAGGAGTAACCGTTCATCCACCCGTTTCTTTGGAGAAGGTTCTTGAACTTCAACGGAAGTCGGATATTTTGGTGTTTGCGGAAGCGCTGGACAGAAAGAATAGGAATATTGCTAGGTTGTCTTTCAGCACGAAAATAACCGATTACTTAAAATCAGGCAAGTGTATATTCGCAGTAGGATACAAAGACATAGCGCCGATAGATTATTTTGTAAAGGAAAATTCGGCTATCGTTTCAACTTCTGCAGAAGAAATAAAGAGTAATTTGAAAAAAATAATAAATAACATTAATTTAATTGCCGAATACGGTAAAAACGCTTACGAATGCGGCAAACGTAATCACAACAAACAACTTATGGCGCAAAGATTTAATCAAACCCTGATCGACGTAGGAGACGGTATCAATGCAACAAAGTAAAATACGAACGTTCGGTATGCTGGATATAATCAAAATCATATGTGCATTAATGATTTTGTTTTACCATTATTTTTCAGAGATAGGGCACGTTGGCGGGATTTTTGAAGACCTATTGTCGGGTTATGCCGTTGCGGTTGCTCTTTTCATGACGATTTCCGGGTTTTTGACTTTTTTTAAAATTCAATCTTTTGAGAGTTATAACGAAAAAAGAGCATGTTTATTCAAACAAGTTTTAAGGATTTTAAAAATCTACTTATTGTGGAGCGTCATTTATCTTATATACAGCGTATCTACTTGGGATTTTAACGATATCAGCCTTCTATTCGTTCTGGATAAAATCAGACAATGGATATTTCAATCGACGTTTTATACCATTTGGTTTATGCCGGCTTTGGCGGTCGGGTTGATTATAACGTTTTATTTAATAAAATGGTTGGGCTATAAAGGAACTGCGATATTAGCGGTTGTAGCGTACGCTTTCGGATCTTTGTTGTCGACTTATTCTTTTTTCACGAGAGACGTATCGTTTTTTGTTGAAACGGAAAGATTCTGCACTATGTTTTTGCAGGGTCCGAGGGGTGGTATATTTTATGCGTTTCCGCTAACGTTTTTAGGAGCTTGTTTAGCGGCGTACAAAAATAATATATCGGTCGATTCCAAAATTTGGGTACTATTTCTTATTGCCGTGGTCAGCGTATGTTTTCTGTTAGTCGAGGCGATATTGTTACGGCACTACGTCGGAAATACGGGGATTGATTTGACGGTAACGATGCCTTTCGTGTGTTGTTGTGTCGTTTTGTTTGCTTGTAGCGTAAACGTTGGGTCAAACGGTTTTTTGGTTTTCTGCAGAAAATTAAGCGTATTGATTTTTATGTCGCAAAGAATATTTTTGACTATAATACCTAACTTGATATCGGCCGAACTGTACGACACCTTATTTCACAATCAATTGCTCGGGTGTGTCTTCGTTTGCGGTGGCACGATACTATTTTCGTCATTGATTGTTTTACTGTCGAAAAAGATCGTATTCTTAAAACATTTATATTAAGGTATATTTGATGAAAATAGTTCAAATAAATGCGGTATACGGTGTTGGCAGTACCGGAACGCTGGTAAAGGACATACATGAATATCTTAAACGCAACGGTCATGAATCGTTCGTCTTTTGGGCTATCAAACGTCAAGACAGTACAAACGATAAACACATAAGGCGTATAGGAAACTTAATCGATCATAAATTACACGCCATTTTAACAAAGATATTTCATAATCAGGGTTTCCACTCGAACATTGCTACGAAGAGATTGTGTAAGCGGATAAAAAAAATAAATCCCGACGTGATCCACTTACACAATTTGCACAGCAACTATATAAATCTTACCGTATTGTTGGATTTTATTTCAAAGAATGACTATCCGCTCGTGCTGACTTTACACGATTGCTGGTTTTTTACGGGTGGATGCAACCATTATATACCGTACGGTTGCGATAAATATAAGGCGGGGTGTTTATCCTGTAAAGCATATCCTAATGCAGATGAAATTTACGGGATAAAAAGAGACTGTTTTGCAAAAATAAAAAAGTTAGCGATTGTTGGCGTATCCAAATGGACGATGGAGAGTGCGAAGGGAAGTATATTAAGAGACGCCCCGTTGTTTTCCTATGTATATAACTGGACGGACGTAACGGAACGTCGTGTCGGAGATAAAAGAGAGTGTTTCGACAAGTATAACATAGACGGAAACAAAAAAGTGGTGTTATGCGTTTCGCAAGCGTGGAAGACGGGCGGATATAAAGGCGAGAAAGATATTTTATATATAAATGAAAAGATATCGGATTTTGCCCAAGTAGTTATGGTCGGTAAAAATATAGATTTACCTCTTGATAGTGGGATAAGATATATCAACTATATGGATGATAGGGCGGATTTGATGGATTTGTACGCTCACGCCGACGTATATCTGACGGCATCGAAGTACGAAACTTTCGGGCTTACTATGATAGAGGCTATGGCTATGGGCACGCCGGTGATAGCATATAAAAACACGGGTGCCAAAGAAGTAGTACACGAATCGTGCGGCGTGTTAGTGGAAGACGGCAACAAAGAAGAGTTATTAAAAGCGGTTACGACGATGTTGAACGCTGACCTTAACTGTTATAAAGCCCGTTGCAAGAAATGGGTAAACGACAATTTCAGTATTGAGGAACAAATTAAAAAGTATGAATCAATATACTATAACGCAATCGAATTATCTTAATAGCAAAAGGAATATTACCGTTAGACCGTTGATAACTCTGGTATACATATTGTACATCTCCTTTCTTGCAATAAAATTCAGAGTCGATAGCAGGGGCAATTATTTAGTACTGTTGTTTATTCTGGCGTGTATCGGTTATTTCGTGCTGTCTAAAAAATATACAGATATCAACAGATTGATTTCGTTCGTGGCTTTGTCTTTTTTAATCGGTCTGTTGTATAAAATTTTTACGTCAAGCGTCAATACGCCCTATACGTTGACGAGTTATTCGATTGTCTGTGCGGAAATGTTTTTCCCGTTATTTTTGTTCAAAGTATATAGGAAATTTAATAGTTGTAACGCAATGCGAAACGCAATTATTATGATTTACGGTTTGTTGGCTATCATTTTTATCAATACTTACGTAGCGTTTTTAGCAGATGCGGATATCGTTCATAAGATAACGAATCTTAATGACGAAAGTTATTCAAGTGCCCTTTATAATCTTAACATAATGTCAATGGATCATGCCTATGCGATAGTTCCTTTGATTTTTTCCTTGATGTTGTTTTTCGATTACAAAAGGAACATTATAGCCAGAATTATAATGCTTGCCGCTATAATATTTTGTATTTTTTTGACGTTTATATGTCAATTTTCCAGCGTCATCTTTATATTTTTGATTTGTTTTGTTTATTACAGATTCAATAAAAGCGGTAGCATTTTTAAATGGGTTTTAATTATCGCGTTGATTGGCGGATATTTGTTACTTCCGACGTTATTGAAATCTATTTCGGACAGTTTGGAGTCCGCAAATATGTCTGAGCGATTTAGAGAAGTGGCTAACTTTTTAGGTGAAGGGGACATGTCGGGATATAATTTAAGTGGTCGGTTAAATTTATATAAAGACGGCATTATGGCGTTTTTAAAGAGCCCTCTTATCGGAAATTATGACCTTGAATTTAATCCTCATTCTACGTTTATTCAATTTGCCGCAGATATAGGTATTTTAGGGATAAGTGCTCTCATCATAATGTTACATATGGCGAGAAAAGAGATTGAACGCTCTATCGATAAAAAGTATTTACATGGTTTCAGGGCAGGATATCTATCGTTTATCTTGACAGGTTGTATCAATCCTATAATCGCTTTTCCCGTTATGAGTGCGACCGTATTTCTGCTTATTCCTTTGACCATAAGCGTTTTATCTAAAAAGTAGGAAGGTAATCAAAATGGATTCTTGGTTGGTAGACGTACCTGTTTTGTTGATTTTTTTCGTAAGAGACGATACTTTTAAAAAAGTTTTTGACAGTGTTCGTCAAGCACGCCCGTCAACTCTTTTATTATGGCAAGACGGACCGCGTGCAAACCGCCCCGACGATATTGAAGGCATTAAAAAATGCCGTGCGATAGCGGAAAATATTGACTGGGATTGTAAGGTTTATAAAAATTATCACGACAAAAACATGGGGTGCGATCCCTCTACGTTTTACGCCGACAAGTGGGCTTTTTCAATCGTAGATAAATGTATTATTTTAGAAGACGACCAAGTGCCGTCTCAATCGTTCTATTTATATTGTAAAGAGTTGCTTGACAAATATGAATTTGATACAAGAATAAGCCACATAAACGGTCATAATTTTATAAAAGGATTTGAAGATTATCCTTACGATTACTTGTTTTCTTATGCAGGAACCGGTGCCTGGGCAACGTGGAAACGCGTAGCGGACACATGGGATGAAGATTATTCTTTTTTGGAAAACGAAGAGTGTATTGATAACGTCGTTAAATTGTACGGCAAAAAGCGGGCGCTAAAATGGATAAGTTATGCTAAAAGGCATAAAGAAAGCAATATCGCACACTGGGAGTCAATTATAGGGATGGGGGCTCATGTAAATTCAAGATATGCGATAATTCCCAAAGTGAATTTAGTTCGGAATTGCGGCGTGGGCGAAAACGCAACGCATAGCGCCGTTTCTGATTTCAGACTTATTCCCAAGCGTGTCAGGACGTTTTATCAACCGTTTCATGAAATCGATTTTCCCCTAAAACATCCCGAATACGTTCTACCGTGTTTTGATTATATTGAAAAAAACGATAAAGTTCAAAAAACGTCGATATGGTTAAGAATAAGAGATAGGATAGAAATCTCGTTTAACGTCCTTAAATATTACGGACTGAAATCGTTTTTTAAGTTTTTGTTCAAAGGGAAATGGTGACGTAGTATGAAAATGACGTTAAGCGAGCGGGTAATGATTCCCGAAAGAGTAAGAATACCCGTTTTGGGAGGGCTTTGGTACAAGTTTTTATGCTATCGTAAAAGAAAACGGATTTCTCGGATGGACATAGAAAAATTATCCCTTAATAAGGAAGACCGTAATGAAAAGTTAATTTTTACTTTAACTACGTTTCCCGATAGGATTGACAGCGTACAGTATACTCTGAAAACTTTGTTTTCGCAATCTCTGAAGCCCGATCGGGTTATTCTTTGGCTTGCGGCAGAAGAGTTTGAAAATTTTGAATTTCCGGAAAGTATAAAAAAATTTATAGATATCGGTTTGGAGATACGTTATTGCGATAATTTATACGGGCACAAGAGATACTACAAACTTTATGAGAGTTTGAAAGAAAACGAGTTGATGGTAATGTTTGACGACGATATCTTGTTTCCCAAATATTTGGTGGAAAGGTTATACGATAAATGGCAAACGAACAAAAAATGCATTGTTTGTGATAGGGGACAGGTGTTGTCGTTCGACGGGGATAAGGTGTTAAACCCCGGAAGGTGGTCGTCAATATCAAACGTAGGGTTAAAACAACCTTCTTTCAGAATATTAGCATCTCCCGGCGGCGGATGTTTAATACCGCCGAATTCGCTATACAAAGATGCGTGCGATTCGGAAATCATAAAGAAATACGCACTAAAAACGGGCGATATTTGGTTAATGTTTATGGCAGTTCAAAATAATACTAAAATTATGAGAACGTATAAATATCACAGGACGTTTATTTTGTCAGAAAGACAACAGACGGTTCAGTTGGGCAAAGAAGCGATTTATCAAGGTCGGTATATAAAAACTTTTAACGATCTTGCCGAAGCATATCCGCACGCATATAGCAATATGCTTTCCGAAACGGACCAAGGGAAAGCGATTAATGGGAAATAAAACGAGTTCGCAAATAAAAATAGGTGCAATAATATCGTATTTTGCTATTTTTGCATCTACCGTATTATCGTTATTCTATACTCCTTGGATGAAAAATCAGATAGGAGATGCTAATTACGGTTTATATACTCTGGTAAGTACGTTAATAGCGATATTTTTGATGGATTTCGGTTTAGGCACTGCGGCAACGAGGTTCTTATCGAAATTCAGGGCGGAAAACGATGTGCAAAAAATCAACGATACGGTTGGCTATATTTTTAAACTGTATCTTATCATTGACGCATTGATTTTAGTTACGTTTACCGTTTTATATTTTTTAATAGATAATATTTACGTGGGATTGACGGTCGAAGAAAGAAGTGTATTTAAAACTATTTTTCTTATTTTCGGCACGTATAGCGTATTTGCTTTTCCGTTTGCTCCTTTAAGCGGAATATTAAACGCTTACGAAAAATTTATTCAGTTAAAACTCTGCGATTTGTTTCAGAAACTCTTTTCCGTAGCATTAATTGTGGTGGTTTTATTGTTACAATACGGCGTTATCGCATTAGTGTTAATGAACGCCGTTGCGGGAATAGTAACGATTCTGATAAAGCTCCTGATAATCGGCAAGGGGCGGCTGATAAAACCTAATTTCAAAGTAAAAAACATGGGATTGTTAAAAAGCATCTTTGGTTTTTCGATTTGGGCGACCGTTCTTGCCTTGGCGGAAAGGTTGATTTTCAATATAGCGCCTTCAATCCTTGGTATTACTTCTAACAGTATGGAAATCGCATTGTTTTCGCCCGTTGCGCAATTAGAAGGATATTTTTATTCGTTCGCATTTGCTATAAATGGTTTATTTATGCCTACTATTGCGAGATTGGATGAGGAGCATGACGAAGCGAAAATATCCGATCTAATGAAGAAGGTCGGCAAATTCCAAATAATTATTTTAGGCTTAATTTATAGCGGAATCGTCGTAGTCGGCTCTGAATTTTTGCTTTTATGGATGGGGGAGAAATATGTTATAAGCGCATATTGTACGATGCTGATTTTAACGCCGTCTATCCTGTTGTACCCGCAACAGATTGCCAACACGTTGATGTCCATACGAAATAAAATCAAATATCAGTCAATAAGTGCGTTGGTTGCCGGTGTGATAAACGTTGCTTTGTCTTTTGCTCTCACTCCGAAATACGGTGTTTGGGGCGCGGCGATTTCAATTTGTGTTGCTTTTATTGTAAAGCTTATAATGTTGAATTTGTTTTATAAAAAAATATTAGGGTTACGGCTAAAGTCTTTTTACATAAACGTCTACTTAAGATTTGCGGTCGTAATAATTGTGTCCGTTTTGATTTCATATTTTAGCGTCGGATTTATAACCGTAACAGGATGGTGGGGACTGTTTATTAAAGTTGTAATTTGCACCTTTGTATACATGATCGTTGTGATTTTAGCATTGAGTAAAGAGGAAAAAAGCAATGTCATAACGGGTATAAAAAAGAAATTCGGTAAAAAAAATGAAAATAGCGATAATTGATAAAAAATATCAAAATGCATGCCGCCTATTAGATGATAACGGATACACACATCTAAATAGTGAAAGTGAATTGTGCAATTCTGATATTTCTAACGTAGAGATAATTTGCGGCAATCCCGATAAACATAATCTACTAAAATATAAAAATTTAAAACTTCTATTGTTGCCGTCGCATGGCTATAACGATTATGATAGTAGCAAGTATTATATTTCTCAAACTATGGTAGCAACTTGTAATGGCATATATTCCGTTCCGATTGCCGAGTACGTTATTTGTTGTATGATGCTCATGGGGAAACGATCGATTTGCAATTATGTCGGGGTGCCTTTTTTTAAGTTTCTATTTAGAAGTTTAGAAATTGACAATTCGCAAGACAAAGAGCTTGAGAAATGTTCAGTCGCAATTTACGGATGTGGAAGTATTGGAAATGAAATTTCAATCAAATTAAAAAATTTGGGTTGTAAAAAGATTTATGGTGTAAAACGGAATTCAAAAGCAGTTTACGGCGGCGAGTACACCGAGATATTACCGTTAGAGAAAGCAGAGGGAATATTGAATAAAATGGATTACGTTATATCCGTGATGCCCGAAAATCAAGATTCAATAGGTTATTTTAATGAAAACCGGTTTAATGCCATGAATAAAAACACCATTTTTATAAACGTAGGGAGAGGCAGTGCCGTGGTGTTTAGGGATTTGTTAAAATGCCTTAAAAGAAAAAGAATTTCAGGTGCGGTTTTAGACGTAACGGATCCTGAACCTATTAGTTATTGTTCGTTGGCAAGAAGGACAAGACGATTGCTGATTACGAATCACAGCAGTTTCTTTTCAAATGAGAACGATGCTCGTATTGATAGTATGTTTTGTAGTCAACTTAATTTATTTTTTAACGATAAAAATTTGTATCATTCAATAAAAATTAATTTAAAAGATAATGAATATGATTGATAAAACAAAAAGTAACGTTTACTTCATAATGAAGTTTTTTGCTATATGCAGCGTAATATATGCTCATACGGTACACGTTGATACGTCTTCTAAACTTTTACAGATTATAACTGAATTTTTAGTATTTTTCGGAACGAACGGCGTAGCGATATTTTTTATTTTGGGAGGATTTTTTTATCATAGAGAAAAAGGCGACGATAAGATATTTTGGAAGAAAAAATTTTTTAACATCGTTATACCGTGGGTGATAATCAGTTCATTGACTTTTATTGTAAGAAGTATATCCGTCGAATCGTTTATCTTTATAGATTACATAAAATGGATTTTGGGATTTGGCTCGTCTTATTATTTTGTTACGGTTTTCTTAATCTTTTTATTTATTTTCAAGTGGTTTAAAGATAACACTTTAATACTGACTGTGTTTGCACTTTTAAATCCATTGAGTTTATGTCTGGAATATTTTGGAATTTGGAAATTCGCCGAATTCTACACGCCGTTTCTTAATATTTTTAATTGGATCGGATATTTCAGTATCGGATTGTTGATTAAAAAATACGCTTTGGATGATGTTTTGCTCAATAAAAAGTTTTTAGTATGTTTCTTTGCTCTTGCGCAAATATTTTTATTCGTTTTAATTTTTGAATTGATAGGAGACCACTATACTTATTTTAATCCGATTGCGTATCTGTATAATATAGTATGTTTTGTAATAATTTTTTATCTGTCTTTTTTGTTGAGAAAGATTAAATGTTTTGCGTATATAGGAATTAACACGTTTTTTATATATTTGATCCATATGCCGATAGTGCAGTTTATTATTGCAAGACTGCCGAATCATTGGCTTATAAATTGTTTTTCGGGCGTAATGGGAGTAGTCATTATGGCCTTAGTGGTTTTCGTATTAGATTTAATTTTATCGTTCAAATTCGTTTGCGTCGCCAAAAGAATATTAGGGATAAAGGACGGATATGAAGAGATAAAAAGGCTATATTAATTTATCGTTATATCTTGATTGCTTTTCGATTTAGTGATAGAATTTAAAAGATAATAGTTTAATGATATATTTTACTTACAGGAGGTCGGTAAAATGGGAGTATTTACAGGAAAAACATTGATGATTACAGGGGGGACGGGGAGTTTCGGTAACGCCGTATTGAATCGCTTTTTAAAAACCGATATCGGCGAAATTCGCATTTTTTCCCGCGACGAGAAAAAACAGGACGATATGCGCCACGAATATCAGGCAAAATATCCGAAAGAGTGCGGCAAAATAAAATTCTATATCGGCGACGTACGTTCTTTGGAGTCTTGCAAAGGGGCTATGCACGGCGTGGATTATATCTTTCATGCGGCGGCGTTAAAGCAAGTGCCTTCCTGCGAATTCTTCCCGATGGAAGCGGTAAAGACCAACGTTATCGGGACGGATAACGTACTTACCTCCGCAATAGAAGAAGACGTTAAATCGGTTATTTGCTTATCCACCGATAAAGCGGCGTATCCCGTAAATGCAATGGGAACGAGTAAAGCTATGGAAGAAAAAGTCGCCGTTGCGAAATCCCGTTACAGCGGAAATACGAAAATCTGCTGTACGCGTTACGGTAACGTTATGTGTAGTAGGGGTTCTGTTATTCCTTTATGGATAGACCAGATCAGAAACGGGCAACCCATAACTATTACCGAGCCCGCTATGACGAGATTTATCATGAGCCTTGACGAAGCGGTCGATCTCGTGTTGTTCGCCTTCGAACACGGCGAAAACGGCGATATACTCGTCCAGAAAGCACCCGCTTGTACTATACAGACGCAGGCGGAAGCGGTCTGCGAACTTTTCGGCGGCAAAAAAGAAGATATAAAAGTTATCGGAATCCGTCACGGCGAAAAGATGTACGAAACGCTTTTAACCAACGAAGAGTGTGCGCAGGCTATCGATATGGGGAATTTTTATCGCGTTCCCGCAGACAATCGCGGACTTAATTACGATAAATACTTCAAAGAAGGCAATGTGGAACGAAATCCGTTAAAGGAGTTTGATTCCAGCAACACTAAGTTATTGACGGTAGCCGAAGTGAAAGAAAAATTGCTCAGTTTGCAGTATATCAGAGAAGAACTTGCAAAATTCGGCGATAAGCGTTAAAATAAACTTATGAAGATATTAGTTACGGGGGCGAAAGGGTTCGTCGGCAGAAACCTTTGCGAAAATTTAAAAAATATCAGAGACGGCAAAAACAAAACCCGCCCGAA
>JAEEHZ010000131.1 GCA_016281115.1 Clostridiaceae bacterium
ACTATACTGGCACGGCTTACATTAACAGCCTTTCCATAGAAGACCCCGTTGACGACGTGGTAACGATTTCTATCGAGTTCACGGGCAACGGCGCACTTTCGATGGCATCGACTTCGGGAGGGAATAACTAATGAAAGCAGGAATAACCGTTCAGTTAGATAAACCGAGAACATTACGTTACGGCATAAATGCCTTGGCAAAGGTAGAAGACCTTATAGGGAAACCTATAACCAGTCTTGACCTTAACAACGTCGGAATCAAGGATCTGCTCGTGATTATCTATGCGGGTTTTTACCACGAAGATAAAACACTTACGGTAGAAAAGGTGGGCGACCTTATAGACGAATACTCGGATATAACCACGATGGCAGAGAAAATCGGCGAAGCGTTCACCCTTGCGTTCGGTAAACCGAGTAATCAAAAACAGGGGGAATAGACGCGACACCCTTTAACCTTTCCACTTTTAGTGAAAGGGCTGTCGTAAATTTTAACATCGATCCTTTAAGAGTAGGCGAATACACGCCCTACGAGATAACGCTTCTCGCTAAACAGCAGAAAGAAAACAAGATACAGACTTTCGAGAATATCTTGGCACTTGCTTGGCACACGGAAGCATTCGCAAGGCAAAAGCGATTACCGAAGTTAGAGAAGATTATAAAGGACGTTCGTAGAAAACCTATCCAAAAGGATTCGCCTGGGGATAGGGTCTTAAAGGCGATGGCATTAGAGAAAGGTATAGTAATCAAATAGGGGGTGAAGAGATTTGGCGGTTATTAGAAACCTAGTAGTGAAGATAGCAGCGGACATCTCTTCACTTTCCAAAGGTTTACAGTCAGCACAAAAGTCGATACAAAAGGTATCGGCGTCGCTGACAAAGGCTGGCACGAAACTGACCGCAACGGTAACAGCACCGCTTGTCGGTCTTGCCGCAAAAGCGGTAAGTGTCAGCCAACAATTTGAACAAAGCATGGCTAATGCGGGGTCGGTTGCAGGAGCAACGGGCGAAGACTTTGAGAAGATGACCGCAATAGCCAGAGAGATGGGTAGCAAAACTGTATTCTCTGCAAGTCAAGCCGCCGACGCTTTGTATTACATGGCATCGGCAGGTTATAAAGTCGACCAGATGGCAGATTCCATAGAGGCGACCTTAAACCTTGCGGCGGCAACACAGACGGACCTAGCGGATGCAACGAGCATAGTAATTTCCACACTTAACATGTATGGGATGGAAGCGAGTTCGGCAGAAAGAGTCACTAATGTGTTTGCGGCTGCGATAGGAAACTCTATGGCGACTATGGGGAAACTCTCGGAGTCTATGTCTTATGTCGGACCTGTGGCAAACAGTTTGGGCTATTCTATAGAAGAAACTGTCGGTGCTTTGTCCGTCCTGTATAATGCAGGATACGAAGGGAGTCAAGCGGGTACTGTGCTACGGCAAGCACTCGTAAACCTCATGAATCCGACAAGTTCCGCAATCGGCGTATTTGAAGAACTAGGGATATCGTTAGACGAAATAAACCCATCAACACACAGTTTTGCGGAGATAATCGCACGGCTAGGCGATGCGGGAATGGACACCGCTCAAGCGATGAAAGTGTTCGGCGCAAGGGGTGGTCCGGGGATGTTAGCCCTCTTAAGTGCGGGTAGCGACGCTGTCGTAGAGATGACGGAATCCATAACGGGAACGAATAAAGCAACTGAAATGGCGTCTATTCAGTTAGACACATTACAAGGTCAATACAAGTTATTGAAATCCGAACTTGAAGAGATAGCAATAGCATTTGGCGATATTTTAATCCCTATAATTCGACAATTTATTACAAAGTATATTTCACCGCTGACGGCAAGGCTTATGGGCTTAAATTCAGGTCAGAAAAAGCAAATTGTCCTTATTGCGGCAATCGCCGCAGCGATAGGACCACTCCTACTTGTGTTAGGGAAAGTCGTAGGAAGTGTTGGAACTATCCTAAAAGTAGGTGGACTGTTGTTCTCAAAAGTCGGACTTATAATCGCTGCGATAGCGGCGGTAATAGCGATACTAATCTACCTATGGAATACCAACGAAGATTTCCGAAACGCGGTGAAAAAGATATGGGAAAAGATAAAGTCGATAATTGTCGGCGCATTAAACGTTATAAAGAGTTGGTGGCAACAAAACGGTGCGGCGATTAAAGAACAGGTAATATCAGCATTAAACACCATACTGGAAGCAGTCGGGCGAGTGATAGGAGCGATTGTCAGCATTATCCAGGAACTATGGCCGTATATCGAAGGCATCTTTTCGGACCTATTGAATGGGGCGAAAACTGCTTTCACGAATATGTGGCGAATAATTTCCAAGGTTTTGGGAGCGATTAAGTCCTGGTGGAGTGAAAACGGCGAAGCGATAAAAGATGCTGTCGTTTCAGTTCTAAAGAAAATCTTGACAACTGTCCGAAATGTCTTTAATAAGGTACAAAAGATATCCGAAAAGATATGGGGTGCTGTGTTCAAGGTAATATCCGACGTGTTGGATATGATAGGCGAGATATGGAGAAAGGACGGAAAGAAAATCGTTGCAGAAGTCTCAAGAATCTTCAACTCTATATGGGCTGTCATAGAAAGTGTGCTGGATGTCCTTTTGACTGCGTTCAGTAAATTCCTTGAGTTTCTAGCACCTATCTGGGAAAAGGTAAAAGCACTCATAATGACCTTATGGAATACTTTCGTTGACCTATACCAGACCTTAAAACCCGTTATAGATTTGCTTGGCGGGATAATCGCTACGATACTTTCGGTGGTAATGGGTGTTATAGACGGAATTCTTTCCGCACTCGGACCTTTCCTAGAAGCTGTAATCGAGATCATAACGGCGATTGTAGAGATAATCCAAGTCGTGTGTGCGATACTCCGTGGCGACTGGTCGGAAGCATGGGAACACATGAAGAACGTTGCGGGCAATATCTGGGAAGCTATAAAACACATATTCGAGGGAATATGGGAATTCATAAAAGGCTTCGGCGAGGGATTTGTTCAGTTCTGGAAAAATCTCGGTGTAGATATCGTAGCACTTTTCAAGGGCATAATCGACAGCATCGCAAACTTTTTCGTAAATCTTTGGGAAGGGATAAAATCCGTGTTCACCAACATTTGGAATGGTGTGACTGGTCTCTTTAGGAGCATAGGCGACTTTTTCAAGAACCTTTTTTCGGAAGCGTTTAATTGGGGTAAGAACCTTATAAACAATATCTGGGAAGGTATCAAGTCCGCCTGGAACTGGGTCGTTGACGGAATCAAGTCAATCGGTCAAGCAATAGCGGATTTTCTTGGGTTCGGTTCACCGACCAAGAAAGGTCCGTGTCATACGGCAGACGAATGGATACCTAACCTTATGTCCATGATGGAAGAGGGGATGTATGACGATGTCCCAGAGATTGAGAGAGCCTCAATGGAAGTCGCTTCGGCGCTGAACATTACGGGCAATGTAAACCGTTCTATGGTAGGGTCGGGAGTAAGTCCATACGGCGACCTTTTGAACGGCTTGTTGCAAGGCTTAACGGCTGTAAATCAAAGTGTCGGCAATGAGAACAGCGATATCGTTCTAGAGATAGACGGACAGCGATTTGCGAGATATATAATGCCGAGACTTAATAAGGAATACAAGCGAAACGGTATCGTAATGAAGGAGGTATAAGGTGGCGGTTTTTTTCAAGATTAACAGTAAGTCAATACATGCGCCGTCGGGTATCTCCTTCTCCTACGAACTACTGGATAAGGAAGAGAGAACGATGGACGGCACTATGGTAGTAGATATCATAGGACAAAAAAAGAAGATAACGGTTGACTGGGATTATCTTTCAAAAGCCGATATGAAAACCTTGTCGGAAGAAGTAAGCGGAAACACTTTTGTAACGGTAACGGCACACGATACTGTGTCGGGCGAGTTAACGACTATAACGGCAAGAGCAAAGAACCTTAAATACGAGCCTTATTACGACTGGGCAAATTCAAGGCTTATGTGGAAAAGCGTAAGCGTGGACTTTGTGGAGAGATAGCCTATGGAATATTCAGATAATCCGAGAAAGATATACGGCAGGGTGGAAATCATTTATTCGGATAACGAAATAAGCCGAGACATTCAGCCGTCGTCCAACAGTCTGGCACTTATATCTCACCCTAACGAAGTTTACGAACCGACGCTAGTGCCTACGATAAAGGCTTGCACTATGGAAGGCAACTCCATAATGGATGGGTCGTTTCAGATGATGGATGACACGGTAAAGTGTGGTTGGTGGAGTGCAAGCATATGCAACGCAAACGGAGTATTTACTACACCGCCTTGGTTGGAACTTTCGTTTATACAGCGACCTATAATATCTTGGATAATTATAGGCGATGAAAAGCGAGGAGAATACCCCGTGGACTTTACCGTAGAGTATAAGCGTAACGGAACGGTTGTAACAACTCAATCGTTAAGGAATAACAACAAAATGTTCTTGCGAATTACAGCCTATGAAACGGATATTACGTCAGTAAGACTGACAATAACCAAGTGGAGCAGACCGAACGCACATGCGAAGATTATAAAGTTCTACGATAAACTCTCCGAGATGTACGAGGGCGATGCCGTGCAGATGTTTGAACTTACTGAAGAGATGGGGAACGAAGAGGGGAACTACAACATAAGTTCGGACACAATGATGGTCAACCTTTACAACGAAGGCAGAAAGTTTGATAAAGGCTATCTACGGTCGCTTATGGTGTTAGACAGAAAACTCTTGCCAGCGATAGGCGTTGAGAATAACGGCACAATAGAATATACAAGTCTCGGTGTGTTTTATTCGGATGAGTGGAACATCTCACAGGATAGTCAATGGGTAAGGTGTAGTGCTGTGGATAGGCTTATGCGATTACAGTCAAAGACCTATGTCGGGCTACCGCTTACGATGGACGCAAGCCTTTACGATATAGCGGAAGACATACTTTTACAGCAAGATTTTAAGACTACCGAGTTTGAAATATCCGAAGACTTACGGGATGTTGTAATTCCGAAAGCATATATTCCGAAAGAATCGTCCTGGGACGCTTTGCAAGAGATAGCAAATGCAGGTCTTTGCAAGGTATTTGTCGATAGGAATGACAAGATAATTATTCGGTCGGAGAGCGAAACTGATACGGTAAGTCAGATATCAATAAACAAAAGCAATATGTTTTCCTTTAAGTCAAGCGTATCGCTTACCGAATTTGCGAATAGGATAAGCGTTGAGTATTGCGATATAGAGTTAGACGATAATCTAACGGAAGCGGTATCAGTAACACTCAACATAGATCCAAACGCTGTTCTTGAACTAACCCTTGACTACACACAGGATGTTGCCTATGCGATGATAGAGAGTGATAACCTTAATATTTCGTTAAGCAACTTTTCAAGCGGTGTAAATGCATGCACGGTAACGGCAACGAACACGAGCGGGGCATTGCAGACGGCGAAACTAACCGTAACCGGGTATGCGATACAGGTCTCTACAAAGACCTTGACTGTCCAGGATGACGATTCGGTTCGAGACTCTGGTGTCACTGAATACACGCATCCTGCAAGCGACCTTGTGCAAAGTCACGAACATGCAGAATTCATAGCACGGACGCTACTCTCAAAAATGCGAGCTGGTCAAGGTGTTGTAACGAATGTATGGCGTGGGAATCCAGGCTTGCAGTTAGGAGACGAATATCATGCAAGCGATAGGTTTGACGAAGATAATACCTTGACGTGTGAGTTTAATAAATTCACATATAACGGGTCGCTACGGCAGGAGACCCGTGGTAGAAAGAAATTTTAATAGGAGAGAGATATGGCAGAGTGGAGAGATCCTAAAAGCGATTATGTAGCGGGAGACCAAGTAACGCCCGAAATATTCAATACGCTAGCGGAAAACGAAAAGTTCTTAAAAGAAAACACGCCGATGTATATTAGACCATCAAGCACAGGAACGGACACGATGATAGCGGGTCTTGTATTTGTGGAGGTGTAAAATGCTACACATTAGACAAGGCGATTTATTTGAGTTTACCTTGACGCTCTCGAACATAGATTTTTCGCTTATAAGCAAAGTCGAGTTCATATCTGAAAAACTTAATCTTCAAGAGATAGCGGAGCTTGACGGCGAGATATACAGAGTAAGAATAGAAGGGGCAAGAACTAGAAACTTTCCGCTGGGGTTTGCGAAATACTTCATAGTGGTGACATTGATAGACGGAGAAGAATTGACGCCGATATGCGATAAAGTGGAGGTGCTTGCTAGGGTGGTCAAGAATGAATGACCAAGATGTAAAGGTTCGGGTAAGACCATCGGTAACATTATCGGATAACTATTTGCGGTTAACGAACAAGCCGAAAATAAACGGCATAGAACTCGTTGGAGAGATGACGGCGGCGAGTTTAAACATTATGTCAAATGATATGGCTGAATACCAAGAAATATCTTTGGGGGCTGCATTGACAAGCGGCTCCTTTTTCTTGGCAATTTCAGAGCAGAACGAAGTAGGGAAAATACGGTTAGATAAACTAACCGAAGGGCGATTCAGCACTACGGATGATATCTCGGACGTGCAGGTCGGAAACTATATATTCAAAGAAAGGGAGAGATAAAATGGCACAAACAACTAAAAAGTATCAGATTATACAAAAGGTCTCGGCAAACGACACAGTTCTGTTGCACCCCGAAACCGAATCATCGGTTGTCACTTATGACAATACGGCATCGCAACTTACTGCGACTAATGTAAAGGCGGCGGTTGACGAGTTAAAGACAAGGATAGACACCGTTCAGTTAAATGTGGATGCCTTGGATTCAAACGTTGTAAAAGGCGTAAAGGGAAGTGCGGAATCGTCATACAGAAAAGGTCAGGTTTCCATTTCCTATCAGAATGTAGGTGCAGAACAGGCTGGTGCAGTATCAACACATAACTCAAGCGGTTCGGCACACAGCGATATTCGGTCAAGCGTGACTACGGCACAAAACACCGCCGATGAAGCAAAATCTATTGCACAGGGCAGAGCGAGAGCCGTATCGTTTGATACGGTGTCAGCAATGGCAACAGCATTAAACTCGGCGGCAAAGACGGATTACAAGGTCGGGGATAACTTATTCATAAAGGCACTTAATGTGCCAGACTACTGGATATCCAAGGTCAACAACAGTAAGTCTGGGGATTACGGATACTTTGAGATAAGTCCGTTGGAAACACAGTCGGTGGACCTTTCAGGGTATCAGACAAAAACGGATAACACGCTTTCAACAACAAGTAAAACCATAGTAGGTGCTATCGATGAACTAAAGGGGCAAATCGCAACGGCCATGAGTGATTGTGATATTGCAGCCACGATTGCGACGAATGCTGCTACCGAGGTGTCCGAACTCGTCAATGGTAGTACACCTGCGGCTAGGGCAACAACGGCCACAAGTGCGACATCTGCGGATAGAGCAACTAGTGCGGGGAAATGGACGACGGCAAGAGCGTTAGGGATAGCCGTAGTTTCTGGTAGTGATGCTTCGGGGAATGACTTAATGGGAACTGGAAGTGCAAACATCGATGGATCGGCAGATAGTATAGTAACCATAAATCTGGCGAATTCGG
Source organism: Clostridiaceae bacterium (assembly GCA_016281115.1). Taxonomy (GTDB): domain Bacteria; phylum Bacillota; class Clostridia; order Oscillospirales; family Acutalibacteraceae; genus JAEEHZ01. The sequence continues at coordinate 7,615 of JAEEHZ010000131.1, forward strand.
GAGTTTCGGCAGGCACATATTCGGCGGTTCAGGTAAATGCAAAAGGTATAGCGATAGCTGGTGGACAGATGATAGAAATCGGCTCGACTGGACAAACCACACCTTCGGCTTCGCTTGCGACTGGCGGTTTGTTCTTCAAGGAAGTATAAGGGGGAGAATAAGCAATGCCTTATAGACCAAAATATAAAAACTCTAATGGCACTCTTGTCGACTTGCCGTTAGAAGCAGAAACCGCCGTAAAACTAAAAACAGCGAGAACGATAGGTCTTTCGGGTGTCACGGCAACTGCTAAATCATTTAACGGAACTGGTAATATAACAATCCCGATAACAAGCATACCTGGGAGTCTAGTAACGGGAACAGTATCTACCGATACCACAGGTAACGCTGCGACTGCTACGAAACTCAAAACAGCTAGAACTATCGGTCTATCGGGTGTCACGGCAACGGCGCAGTCGTTTAATGGAACGGCAAACATAACCATTCCGATAACATCAGTACCGACTTCGCTCTTGAATGGGAGTATAGATGCAAGCAAGATAGCAATAACGCAGAATGCGGCACTTGGAAATGCAACCAACTTACAGGACGCACTCAACTATATTGCCCAAGTCTTTACGGGTGATAAGAAGATTGCAAAACTCTCGACCGTGTTGCTTAACCTTGTTGACAGTGCTTCGGCCGCACCTAGTAATCCCGTTATATTCAGGCTTGAACCAAGGTGTACGGACGATGCAAGCCTTGTCACTTGTTCGCCGTCAGTTCTTGAGTTTACGGCAGTTGGACAGTCGAAGACTTTCACTGCTACTCCTGCAAGTGGATGGTCAATTGATGACTGGATGTATGTCGCACCTATTACAGTAACTAGGAGTGGAAACACATTCACGGTAACGCTCACAAACGACTATGATGGATACGATTACTGCTACTTAAATTTACTTATGTATGAGGTATAAAGATATGGCGATTTTATTTGATAACAAATACAGGAAAATAACTCGCTCGGTAAACGACTATGTTAACGACAGGACGGATGTGTTTATGTCGGTATACGACGGAACGGAAACGAGAGAAAAGGAAAAGATAATATCTGAACCCATAAAACTCTTTCGTGCGGCTGTAACGGGATATCTTAACGACAAATATTCGGAAGTCGAAAGAATGATAACCGCCGTTTGTCCATTGGAAGAAATATCCGACAGAGAGGTTTTTCTAGACGAACATCCTGAAATAAAAACCGCAATAGAAGAGTTCGAGAGCATAAGAGACGAAGGACTAAAACTTACGGATAAGATGACTATCTTTGATATCGACAAGAACAATCTTCAGTATCTAGAACTGTGGCAAAGCCTTGGACTTACCGATGATATGCTGAATAAAATAGGCTATCTTGGAGAAGAGTGGCAGTCGCTTGATGGACAGGTAGAACCGAACCTTACTACTTTATACGGTGAAATAAAAAAGCATATAGCGAGTGAGGTGGAGGATGTCTAATGGCGGGAAAGATTACTTTAAACGGGGTTGATGTAAAAACCTATCTTGGTAGCCGATATACGACTAGCGGAACGAGAACTTGTCAGACAAATCTGAACGACCATGTGCCTACCTTTTCAAGTGGTTCGTCTTACTATCCTACGGGATGGATGCACGATGCATTTGAGGGACATGTCACCCATAATGATGAACCATTAACGGTAGCACCGCACGGAACGAGACCCGTGAAAGATTCTGTAAATGGAACGACATTTGTGGGAACGACAAAGTATCTCAACAATGTTAACGGCAAATTGTATCTGTCGGATAGTGCTAACTCTGCTACGGGATGGAACTTACTTACGAGCAAAGAAAGGCAAAAAATTTGCGTTATAAACTGTCTTTTCTATGCGGCAGGCGGTAAAGGTGGTGGCGGCGCTTACTGGTTTTTAGCAGGAAACTGGGGCGGTGTCGGTGGCGGTGGTGCTGCTCAAGCACTTTACACATTCGTTATAGAGAACAACAAATACCTAAAGATAGTAACCGACAGCGATAGCGATAAAACGGGCAGACTTAATAATTCCAGCGATGAGACATTTAAAGCGCCTGACCTAAAGATATATTCGAGCACAGGAACGCTTATATGTACTGTTGGTGGTGGCTACAGCGGAACTTCTAATCATCCCAGATGGCACCAGGATGATTATGCCCGTGGTGTTATGTCATACTCAAGATCCAAGGTTGAATCTGGCGGTGTGACATTTCTATTACAGAGATATGCAAACGGAACTTACAAGGTTTATAACGGAAATAGCGGTAATAATAGTTATTTAAGTTTTGCATGTCAAAGTCCTTATTGGGGAAACCCAGAAGGAGTTCAGGTCGCCTCATATCAAAACAATGGCGGTTCGGGTGCAGGTGAAAGCCAAGGTCATGGGAGTGGCGGTGGTGCAAGTCACTACTATGGCGGTGCAGGTGGAGACACAGGGAGCGGATCTGATGGTGGCTACGGTCAAAGTGGCGGTGGCGGCGGTGGTTCGGGATCGCCCGCTGGCGGTGCAAACGGTGGCGATGGAACACCGTGCGGTTTAGTTTTTTATTATTAGGAGGGCAATATGACAGCAATTATTATAAGCATTTGTTCATCGGTGGTAAGCGGAATGGTGCTGTATTTTCTTAAGCGGTTCTTCAATAAACGCGAACAAAAGCAAGCGGAATATGAAAGGAAGAAAGCGGAAGAGAATCGGCTTATTCTTAAAAGCATAGACGCTATAGGTAAATTGACCTATGCCGATGCAATCGCAATCCGAGACGGAAAGACCAACGGAGAAATGAAAGCGGCAATCAAAGCATATAAGGAAGCCGATGCACAGATGTACGATTACCTTGTTAAACAGTCAAGTGGGGAGTAGATATGGAATTAAACATTACAGCAAAGAAAAGTCCGAGAATAGAAGACGGCAAAATCTTTTGGTATGAGGGCGACACTTTTTCGATAGAGTGGACCATAACTTTGACCGATGAAACCACTCATGAAGAGATAGATTTGTCACCGTTGGATACAGTCCTTTTCAAATTTTCCAACGCTTTCAAAAACATTGTTTACGAATGCGAGTGCGAGGTTGAAGAAGACGGAAAAGTAATTCTTGAAATACCGAAAGCTGTATCGGAAAAGTTTACAGTCGGCACTTATACCTATTCGATAAAGTATAAGGGCGAAGACATAATTACGATAGCGGCAAACGGAATAGTGGAGGTGGAAGCATGTCAGTAGGTGCAAAAACGAGAAACATAAGTGCGGCGGTGGTCGCAGAGTTAAAACTCACAGTTCCGCAAAAGTTTGAGGTGCATTTAGAAGACCAAGAAAATCCGCATAATGTTACGGCTGAACAGGTGGGTGCATACACAAAGACGGAGATGGACAATAAACTCGCCGAGTGTGTAAAACTGACCGATATCTATGTGGACGCGCAAAACTACTTATGCATTAACACGGAGAGAATAAGCGATGGGCAGGATTGATTTGAACTCATTAAACGGAGTTAAGTTTAACGGCGTAGAAGTGGACGGCTTAAAGATTAATGGGGTCACGGTGGTTGCGGCCGAGTATCCTATAACTTATATTCCGACAACTGGGAGTTCACAGTATAGAACATGGGCAGACTGGGGTTTTCTCTTAAAACCGAACGGGAACTATCCTACGAGTTATAAGTCAAGTGTCGGTGCAACGATAGATACACCATACACTTCGGAAAGAAGTAAGCCGAACAATGGTGGGAGTTTTAGGTTTTATGGCTATTTTAAGGACTTAACCTGCACGGAATCGTTCAACGGAATAATTCCACCCGGAACAAAAGGCGAGTTTGTAATATATGCAAAAATCAAAATGACGGCAACACCGTTTTATTAAAAAATAGGAGGAAAAGAAAATGGAACAGTATTTGGAACTTATTAGTGTACCTGCGATAGCAACGGTGGTATACTGGATCGTCAATGTATTAAAGACGGCGGTCGGCGAGAAGGAAACTTTCAAAAAGTTTATTCCTTTGATATCGGCGGGTCTCGGTGTGATTTGCGGAATCATATGTTTCTTCGCATTTCCTACGATTATCCCGGCGCAGAACATTTGGGTAGCGATAGTGCTTGGCGGTGCTAGTGGTCTTACGGCTACGGGTACTAACCAGGTTATAAAGCAATTGTCGAAAGGGGAGAAAGACAATGAAGGGAAGTAAGGAATTAAAGTTAGCGTTCGCCAATGCCATAGTCGAAAAACTATGGCTTAAAGGCTTGCTGACTGAAACGCAAAAAAACAATATTATCGCTAAAAATTCTTTGACAATTGTTGCATAATTACGGCGAATTACTCTGGACTTTTTATTGTGAGCACGGTATATTTGTCCTACCTAGAAATGGGTAGGACAAAATTTTTTAACCTTGGTTCAAGTCCATACCAAGCAAGAGTGTATTATATAGGAGAGAATATGGAAACAGCAGTAGCATATATAAGGGTATCGACAAAGAGTGATGCGCAATTACATAGTTATGATTTCCAACTAGAATATTGGAAAAGATATATCAAAAATAAGCCAGACCAAGAATTCGGTGGAATATATGCTGACTATGGCATAAGCGGTAGGACGATGAATAATAGGAAACAACTACTGCGACTGCTTAAGGATGCTAGAGAGGGCAAGTTCAAAGTAATATATGTAAAATCAGTTTCAAGATTTGCTAGGAATACTGAAGAACTACTAAAGACAGTTCGAGAGCTACGAAATCTTGGAGTAAGAGTATATTTTGAAAAAGAAAACATTGACACCTTCGACAAAACGTCGGAGGTGTTTTTAACAATTGCAGCATCCATCGCTGAAAACGACTTAAAGATTTGTTCTGAAAACCAAAAGTGGTCTATAAGAAAGAAATATGAAAAGGGTTTTATTTCGGTAGGTCCTAAAATACTAGGATATAAGATGGATAAAGAGACGAACACATTGATAGTCGAACCTAGTCAAGCGGAAACGGTTAGATACATTTATGACCTTTATATGCAAGGGCTAGGGGTAGAACAATTAGCAAAAAGGCTGACACAGGAAGGACGCAAGAATGCATTGGGTATAGTCAAGTGGTCACGGGGGTCAGTACGTTATGTTCTAACTAACGAAAAATATATAGGCAATTCAATCATGAACAAAACCATAAGCGTGCAAGGGAAATGCATAAAGAATAAAGGGCAAGAGAAGAAGTATTTTCTAGAAAAAATACATGAACCGATAATAAGCGATGAACTCTTCGATGCGGTCCAAAAAGAGATGCACCGACGCGGAAGCGATAAGTTGCGAGACAGAGTTAACGAAACATATCCGTTTACTGGGATGATAGTCTGTGGGTCTTGCGGGAAAAAGTATATTCATAAGATAAACAATATAGGTAAACCATATCAGAGTGATATATGGATATGTCATACACAGGCATTTGAGGGAGTCAAAACATGTCCAAATCTACGGATAAAAGATGATGTCTTAAAAGCAAAGTTTATAGAGTGCTTTAATGAGTTCGTGTCGGTAAAACAAGATAACGATATGGTTCTTCAATACAAACAAGAGCTAGCCAAGTGGATAAGCTTGGAAGATGATTTGACAGCGTTAAAAGTGAATCGAATGATATCCCTTGATGACTATAATGTGGAAATAGCAAGGATACGGTCTGCAATAAAAGACTTAAATGATAAAATCGCTTCTTACGAAATGAGAGGGATTTCAAAGGAAGATTATAACCCCATAACCGAGTTTGACGAAACGAAAGTTCAAAAATTCGTAGACCATGTCACCATTCTAGATAAAACGGTAAAGTTTACCTTTGTAAATGGCGTGGAAATTAGTCGTGGATATGACAATGGGCGGGCAGGTAATCAAAAGGGATGGTTAGAAAAAAAGGAAAAAACAAATCACATGGAGGATGTATATGGAAACAGCAAAAAGAGTGGTTAGGGAAATACCCGCATTATACTTTGGGGCTATAAAACCAGAGGTGAAAAAGCAACGATTGGGTTATTATGCGAGAGTGAGCACCTTAAACGATGAACAAGAAGATTCATATAAAAACCAAAAAGAGTATTTCAGTAGGTTCATAAACAGCAGACCAGACTGGGAACTAGTTGGAGAGTATTCGGACTGGGGCATATCGGGAACAAAAACGGAAGGGCGAAAAGACTTTAATCGAATGATAGAAGACTGCCGAGCGGGGAAAATCGATAGAATCCTAGTAAAGTCAGTTAGTAGGTTCGCTAGAAACACGGTGGACACCTTAAAGTATGTAAGGGAACTGAAAGAACTCGGTATAAGCGTATGGTTCGATAATGAAGGCATAGATACCCTAACAACGGGTGGTGATATCCTTATAACTATACTCGCTGCAATGGCAGAACAGGAAAGCAGAACCATGTCTACGAACATAACATGGGCATACGGGAAACGATTTAAAGATGGCAAGGTTCTTATAAACTATAGACATGTCCTAGGCTGGGATAAGGAAGAGTTCATCAATGAAGACGGTATAAAAGACTCAAGATATGTGATAGTCGAATCGGAGGCTGAAATCATAAGAAGGATATTCAAAGAGTATGCGTCAGGAAGAACATTGAAACAAATAAGTGATGACCTAAATAGCGAAGGCAAATTCACGAAAACGGGAAAGGAATGGAGACCTACCAGTATAGATAATGTATTAACAAATGAAAAATACACAGGAAACGCAATTCTGGGAAAGACATATAAAGTTGATGTATTATCGCCAAGGCGTAAAAATGACGGACACGATAAAAATCACCCATTATTATATGTAGAGAACAGCCACCCTGCAATCATAACGCAAACATTATTTGACATTGTAGCCGCTGAACGAAAACGGCGTATCGGTTTGAGATGTTCAGTAAATACAGGTGCAGGAAAATATAGCAGTAGGTACGGATTAAGCGGTCTGCTTATATGTGGAGACTGTGGCGGTAAATTCCGTAGGTTCGGCAGAAGCCTTGCGAGTGGAGAATATGTTCCTACCTGGGTATGTGTCAACCACCAAAAAGATAGAACTAAATGCGAAATGAAACCGCTTAAAGAGATTGACATATATGATGGGTATAGGCGAGCTGTAAATGAATTGCTTGGCGACACTAAAGAACTGATGACTATCATAAAGAATAACATAGAAGAAGAGTTCAAAGCATCACCAAAGGTTGAACTAGAAGAAACCACCGAAGCGATCCACAAAAAGCAAGAACAAATAATTCGGTTATTTAGACAAAAGAGAAACAGCGAAATAGACGATGATTATTATACAAACGAATATGCTAGGTTGAGTAAAGAGATTATAGAACTGCAAGCCGAAGAAGAAAGGCTTAAAGACTTAACGACTAAAGCGGCGATAGAGGAACAACGGCTGTCGGATATACTTGCAATCCTTGACAATGGCGAAATACAACACATGGATAATGACATCATGAGAAAGCTGATAGAGGCAATACGAGTAATCGATAAACACACCATAGAGTTCCAGTTTAAGTGTGGAGTGAATATAGCAGAAAGGATATAAAAATGAGACCACTACCCCGAAAGGTAGTGGTCTTTTTTTTGTCAGTTTAAGGTTGCAAAAATGGAGGGCAAGAGTGCAGGATTTTTAAAAACTGCGTGCAACCTTAAAAGACGTAAAATTGTTAGAAAAACGACTAAAAAACGGTCAAAAAGTGCCGTTTTCAGCAAAAAAGCGAGTTAAGGATGCAAGAATTCGGGATGTATCATCTACTCGCTTTTTTCCAACAATTTTATGAGTTCAATAATTATTTTTTGACCTTGTTCAGATATATTTTTCAAGTTTGTGACAACATAATATGCTTCGGTAGATAAGCCGTCTTCCAAAAAAAAGAATTCATATAGGGAGATACCCAAAGCATCACATATTGAGCACAAGTTCTTAAAACGAGGCAGAAAATTCTTACGACGCATTTCGTAAAGGCTTGCGGCTGATGATTCTGTATCCAGTGAGAGAGAATTGAAACTTCGTCCTTGTTTCTTTAAAAGAGTGTCAAGCCTATTATAAAAATTTTCTGCAGTCCAAAAATCAAGATTGCTCATACAAACACCTCCTTCGCCCTCCATTAAAGGTGTTGTATGTTAGCGTAATTATAGAATAATAACAAGTAATTTTCAACGAAATTACAAACTTCTTTGGATTTTATGGGTGAAAACTACAAACTAGTTGTTATATGTTTAATTTTTAAATATGTTAAAATTATAATGACATAATTGGGGGTTATATATGAGTAACGATGCACCATATAAAATCGAGTATTACAGCAGATTAAAGTCAAAAAAGGTGGACTGGCTTTGGTATCCATATATCCCCTATGGGAAGATAACGATTATACAAGGAGACCCAGGAGAAGGGAAATCTACTTTTGCTATTAATTTAATTTCAATGCTGACTAACGGTGAGCCTTTTCCTTTTACGAGTAAAAGCATCGAAAAAGGGGCAGTTGTTTATCAGAATAGTGAAGATGGCAAAGAGGACACGATTGTTCCTAGAATGAAAGCGTGCAACACAAATCTCAATATGGTAGCGTATATCGATGAAACAAATTCGTCACTAGATATGGGGGATGAAAGACTAGAAAAAGCAATAGAAGAGATAGGGGCGCGCCTTGTAATTTTAGATCCTATACAAGCATATTTGGGAGACTCGGACATGAATCGCGCCGCCGACATAAGGCCACTATTTAATAGACTAGCTGCAATAGCGCAAAGGAAGAATTGTGCCATTGTTTTAATCGGTCACATGAGTAAGAGTGCCACTGGGAAAGGATTATATCGTGGTCTAGGATCTATAGACATTGCTGCGGTAGCTAGAAGTGTACTCCTTATTGCAAAAGTAGAAGATAATTTGAGAATACTAGCGCCAATAAAAAACAACCTTGCACCATTAGGCGACTCTATACTTTTTCAGATACACGAGGGGTCAACGATTAAGTGGATAAAGACATGCAAAACAACTGCGGAACAGGTTATGTTGGGAGATACTAGCAAGATAGAAAGCAGTTCTAACAAAATCGTTACTGCCATGAATATTATTACTTTTTGCATAAAAAATGGTAAAAAGAAAGCCAGCGAAATTGGTTATGAGTGTGCGAAACAAGATATTTCTGAAAGAACAATGAATTGTGCAAAATCTAAACTAGGAATTATATCTACGAAGACAAAGGACGGGTGGATATGGAATTTTGCAAATGCAGAGACAGTAAACGATGAGTGAAAAGAAGAATCTAACAAAAGAACAAGAACGTGAAGCTATTATTGAGTTATACAAGCAACGCGACTCGGATATTGAGGTTATACCTATAACAAAAAAAGACCGGGAATTATTAAAGGTGCAGGAAGAGACGGTTAATGTTGCACTTTATTCTCGTGTTTCGACGTCAAGCCTTGAACAGGCGACATCAATAGCATTGCAAGAGGTTTCTTTTGAAGATATCCAAAAGATTCATCCGAATTGGAAGCTTGTAAAACAATATACTGATGATGGTATATCAGGAACATCCATAGATAGGCGACAAGCATTTAAAGAAATGATAAAAGACGCTCACACGGGAATGTTTGATTTAATTGTAACTAGGAGTGTTTCTAGGTTTGCTAGAAACTTGCGAGACTGCGTAGATACATACCAGAAATTAGCGAAACTGCCGCACCCGGTCTATATTTACTTTGTTTCAAACAATCTGATAACCAATGGGAAAGGCGAACAGTCTGAAATGATTTTGCAATTTATGGCGATGATAGCTCAAGAAGAATCGCGTATGAAAAGCGAAATAATGATGGGGTCGGTAGAACAGAGATATAATTCTGGAAAGTTTTTGCTTACCAAGTGTTTGGGATATGATAGAATCCGTGAGTCAAAAACTGTACCACCCATGCTTATCGTAAACGAAGAAGAGGCTCCAACTATAAAATATATGTATGGTCTATTGTTAGCAGGACACACCTGCAAGGCAATAGCTAGCATTCTTATGGAAGAAAAAAGGAAAACAAAACTGGGGAATACCAAGTGGACAGCAGCCACGGTTATGGCTGTTTTGGAAAACGAAAAATACTATGGGGCCGTTATTGGCAGAAAAACATATTCTTATGATTTTTTAGAGCATAAGAGAAGAAAAAATACTGGACAATTAAGACGCTATAAAAAAGAAGGACACCACGAACCTATTGTTTCAAAAGATGTTTGGATGTTCGCACAAAAAATAATAGAGACGCAGCGAAAAAAACGCGGTGGACAAATTTCTCGGACGCTTCATGTAATACAAGAGGGTATACTGCGCGGGTTTGTTGTAATAGATAGGGCTTGGTTCGGTTCAAGTATAGATGACTATATTGAGGCGAACCGCATTGTTTACGCCGAAGTCAGAGAAAGACCTAAACAGATTAAGTTTGGAACAGTAAGCAATTTTGACTTAACGGGTTATGAGTCGGTTTCTACATTAATGTTTAGTAACAACGATCGCCCGACTATGCTGTTTGATTATAACACGGTCATTTTTAATAAAATGTCTTTGAAAAGAATGCAGGAAACGGAAGAGATTGAGTTGTTGTTCAATCCGAAAACATTTGAAATTGCTGTGAGGCCAGCTAATAAAACAATTAAAACTGCAGTTAAATGGGGTTGTGTTTCAAATAGAGGCGATTTTATACCATATAAAACAACGCTAGGTTCGTTTACGGCAATTCTATTTGATTATATGCAATGGAACGGCGAATACAAGTATAAATTGTATGGGAAATGCCGAGAACACGACGGGGAGAAACTGTTGTTCTTTTCGTTGCGAGATATTGAAGTGTTTATTCCTAGTGAAGAAAAATCGATAAATGGGCGAACAAAATATAAGAAATACTATCCGCAAACATTTGTCAATCAATATGGCGAAGATGCATATCAATCGATATATAATTCACGTTCGTATTTATTAGATTATTTTAAGGTTTGGGATGCATGCGTTGGAAGCGTAGCGATTAAAGAAGATGAGATTGAAGAACAGATGAGAAAGGCTTCTAGCGAATTATTAAAATCATAGGAGAATTTTTTATGGAAGAAGAAAGGAAAGCTAGAACAGAAGAACAAGTAATTGTTGACGATGATTTTTCGTGGGAAGGATTTCAAGTTGTTAGACGTGAATTCTTTTCGCATGTTTTTGAGCCGTCAGTGAGAATAAATGGTAATTCCATTATGTTTAACGCCGCCTGCTTGAGAAAACTACCTAATGCTACGCATATTCAAGTATTGATTAACCAGGAGACAAAAACCCTTGCAGTAAAAGAAGCAGAGCCAAGTGAGGACAACTTTAGATGGTGTACGGTTGACGCCAAAACAGGGAAACATAAGACTCGTGAGGGGAAAGGTTTTATTGTTCCTAAAACATTTGATATAATGGGCTGGAATCCTAATTATAGGTATAAAGTTCTTGGGTCTGTAATTAGTGTTAAAGGGGAGACAATTATTATTTTTAGGCTAGAAGACGCCGAGACATATTTGCCTATAGAGACAAATCCAGATGGAACGACAAAGAAGATGGGGCGTAAGCCACATTACCCGGCAGCATGGAAAGATTCGTTCGGTTTGCCTATTGAAGAACATAGAAGTCATGTCAAGATAGATGTTCTTGATGGTTTTGTGCGCTATGAATTTGTAAAACCGAAAGCGCCGTCTATTATAAACACGCCGAAGCCTTTGGAAGGTGAACAGCCTACGCAAGGTCAAATTAATATGTTCGACGGAGGTGAGAATAGTGATAGACGAACATAAGTACAAAGTATTTTTTAGTACAAAATGGTATAAGATCCGAATTAATCAGCAGACAATACTGGACATGGGATATCCAACTATGGTTAGGATGTTGATTAACCCTGAAACAAAGGAACTCGTTGTTCAGCCGTGCAATTCTTATGAGAAACTGTCTTTTAAAGTTCCGAATGATTTTGCGGAAGACTGCCATGGGTTCGAGTTGTCTTCTATAGCACTTACCGAGTTGCTTGTTGATACAATGGGCTGGGATATGGATACTCATTATAGGGTTTACGGGCGGTACATAAAAAAAGAGAACATAATTGTCTTTGACCTAAAAAAATACGAAGTTGTGCTCAATGATGACAATGATTAGGGACAAAACAAGGTTGCAATAATTAAGAAAGAATTGCAACCTTGCTAGAAGATATAATCATAGGAGTTTTGGATAATGAAGAACATATCGATGCCAAAGATTGAGTTTGTTATGGAGCATAAGCTGTCTTTGTTGCGGGTATATAAGGAAACCGTGGAGGCACTAGGGAATCCAAGAGAGATTTTTTTATTGATATCAAGTAAAGGTGAATTATTGGTAAAGGCTGTAAGGCCAGAAGTTCCCGAAAGAAGAAGAATTAGGGTTAATATTGATGAGTTAATTAAAAAAACCTATTTTGAAACAACCTGTGGTTTTTTTATTTCATTAATTATAGACATGATGGAAATAACGAATGCTGGTACTTATAGCCTGAATGGTTCATATAATGGCGAACTTGATGCGGTAGTGTTTAATCTATATAAACGCATGAAGTTAATCAAGATAGAGGGAGGAATTATAAAACGTCTTAAAGAGAAAGCATAGATTCTTAAACATCATAACCATTATATAATTATAAAGATTGCAAAAGCACTTTGTAGCCTTGCAATCTTGAACAATTAAAGACCGCAAGAGCAAAACTTAATTGCAACCTTGTAAAAACAGTCCACTCTATAGAGTGGGCTTTTTTTATGCTCTAAAAAGATTGAAATAGTCTAACACACCTATTGCAAGCACACTAAAAAAAGAGATTTAGTCAAATACACGCAAGTGCCACTTTGTCAATTTTTCCTGTGCGTCCAGTTCAAACTCTTCCATCGTTTTTATAACGGGGAATTTGGCTCTTTTTATAAGCACGCCTTCTTTGTTGCCGTCCCGTATTTCCTGTTCGATTCGCAGCATCTTTTCCAAAAACCGCCACTCTTTTTCCGTGCCCTGTATCTCCGCTAGGCTTCTCGCAAGGTTAGTCAGACTTAACCTGTTTGCCAAGTCTTTTATTCTAGATAAGTCCATCGTCAGCCTCCGTCAAAAGATTGTAGTTAGCGAGTTTCCTATACCTAGACGCAGTCCGTTTCGGCGCTATCTCTTTAAGATTTCTTTCGCCTACCTGAATTAAGAGTTCCGACAGCACTTCGGTAAAGCAGAACCTATTTTCACTAGAACAAGTCACTATTGCGGAAATCACGTCGTCTTTTGAATATTGCTTTTCTATCTTCCGTAGTAGCCGTGCCTGTTCTTTTAGGTATCGTGGCTTTGTCAACTCTATGCGCTCGATAAACTTTACTACCACGCTACTCTCTTCGTACTTCTCTTTAACTAAATTATCGGAGACCAAGTGGATAGAAGACAAATATAATGTGCTTTTAATCGGTAGTGCAGGGACGGGCAAAACGCATCTGTCCATAGCAATCGGACTAAAAGCGATAGGCAATAACAAAAAGGTAGTATATACCACGGTAAACGAGTTGCTGTTTCTGATAAAGACACAGCAGGAAGTCAAGAAAAGTAAAATCAAGTTAGACTATATGGAAGAGTGCGACGTGGTAATAATAGACGAACTTGGTTATACGCCGTTAAGCCGAGAAGAGACGCTGACCCTTTATAAGAAGATTGACGCCTTAAACAAAAGAAAGTCGCTTATCCTTGCGACGAACAGAACTTTCGAAGGCTGGGGCGACATCTTTTACGACGAGCAAACAGCCGAGACTTTACTTGACAGAGTCGTAGAGAACTGTCAGGTAATAACATTAACAGGCGGTAGTTACCGACTTAGAACCCACAAAGGTATCTTTGACGTTAACTAACCCTTTAAGATTTAATTTGATTATAAATAAAATTTAATTTTGATTATTCAGTTTTTTCGCTAGAAAGAACTTTTTGTATATAAAAGATTTTTGATTTGGTGAGAAAGTGAGAACGCCTATGGGGGTAGGGGGGGTAAAAACCCCGGTAAAACACCCCCCTAGCGGGGCCGCAAAATCACGCAAGTTTTCGCAAAATCAAAAATCAAACGCGCAAAATCACGCAAGTTTTCGCGTAATCAAAAATCAAACACGCGCAAAATCACGCC
>JAEEHZ010000013.1 GCA_016281115.1 Clostridiaceae bacterium
CAATATTTTTCCCAAAACATGATATATCTCACTGCACACGCGAAGCCGCTCTTTAAAATCGCTCATTCCAACAGGCACGATCATAAACTCCTGTATATCTATATTGTTATCAGAGTGCGCGCCGCCGTTTATAATGTTCATCATAGGCACGGGGATTATATGAGCAGATATACCGCCTATATATTTATATAGGGGCAATCCCATTGCTTTTGCCGCAGATTTTGCCACCGCCAATGAAACGGCAAGTATAGCGTTTGCGCCGAGATTTGATTTATTCTCCGTGCCGTCACTGCTTATCATAGCGTTGTCGATGTCTGTCTGCCTGAACGGGTCGCATCCCTTTAACAATTCAAAAATAACGGTGTTTATATTATTTACCGCAAGCATAACGCCTTTACCCAAATATCTGTTGTCACGGTCTCTTAGCTCATGGGCTTCAAATTCTCCCGTTGAGGCTCCCGAAGGGGCAATCGCCGAAGCAGTAACACCGTTTGATAATGTGACCTGTGCCTCAACGGTAGGGTTCCCGCGGGAATCTATGACCTCTCTGCCGATAATGCTTTCTATGCAAAGTTTCATAATGTTACCTTCCTTTTCAAATATTCACATTAACTATTATTGCACCGATATTCTGTTTTAATCCTTTTTGTGCCGTATTTGAGCGTTGACAACGGTATTATTTGGTGATAGAATTATTTGCAGTGGTGAATACTTTCTTTGAAAAGGCGATGATAAACTTGCTGTTTATGATATTGTCAAAGGCGACTGCTTTGGAGCTTATGGCAAATTTCTTAGCAATTATTTTTACGTTTTTTATAGTAATACCGCTTCACAGTATGGCAATTGCCGGGTGTACGATACTACTTGGGGCTCAGTCGCAAGATACATATACGAAATTGAAATTCTCGCCGTTTGTACATCAAGGCGTTATGAGTATTTTAGCGCTTGTTTTGTTCAATTTTGCGTGGCCCACAACTTCGTATATGGACACTCAAGTATTGCGCCGTCGCAAAAAGCGCGTGCTTATCTGCCCGTTGACGGGGCTTATAGTGCAATTGACTTTTGCGGCTTTGGGAGCGGCGTTTTTGATTATTGCTTACAGGAACACAAGAGTATGGTATGAATTCAACGAAGACGGACTGATATATGTCACCGGCTCATACAATAACTTGAATAATTTTTTGGGGATGATATGCTTTTATGTTGTGCGCATTAATCTTCTCACAGCGATAATAAATTTGATTCCGCTTATGCCGTTTGAGGGATACTATTTTCTCAGAGCTTTTGCTCATTCCGATTTCAGATATAAGGTACGTAAAATTGCCGACGGCGTTATAATAGCAACGTTTGTGATTTTCGCCACGACCTTACCTCAAAGATTTTTATTTCCCTATCTTGATATCTTGTGTGACGAATTTATATTGTTTGTGGAAAAAATATTGCCCGGTTGGTAATACATAAAAAATATACGAAAGAAGGCATATTATTTATGAATGAAGTTTTGCAATGTTTAAAAACAAGAAGAAGCGTAAAAAAATACAAGCCGACACCCATACCCGACGATAAACTCAACGCTATACTCGAGGCAGGAACGTATGCCCCCTCAGGTAAAAACAACCAGTCTGCGCTTATTGTTTGCGTGACCGACCCCGAAGCTGTTAAAGAGCTTTCAAAGCTTAACGCTTCAATTCTGGGCGTCAATATAGACCCATTCTACGGCGCGCCGTGTGTTGCGGTCGTATTTGCCGACAGCACATTTTTCACTCATATTGAAGACGGCAGCCTTGTTATGGGAAATATGCTTAATGCGGCTCATTCTTTAGGTGTTGACTCCTGCTGGATACACCGCGCAAAAGAAATGTTTGAAACAGAGCAAGGCAAAGCCCTTATGAAAAAATGGGGCGTACCCGAAAACTATCGCGGAATAGGAAACTGCATTTTAGGCTATGCCGACTGCGATTATCCTGTCGCCCCAAAAAGAAAAGACGGTTATATAATAAAGATTTAAATATATAAAACTTCGCCCTGCACGGTGTGTATTTACCGCGCAGGGCGTTTTTATGTTTGTTTATATTAAACTGTAACAATCAATTTATAATTTATCAAACAGGTTTTGCTTCCATAAGATTAGGTTCCGCACTTTTAACAATATCTAGTTTTATAAGCTCTTCTATTGTGTCAAGTACATTTTGCTTGCTGTGCTCAGAGAGTGTAAGCATAAGAATTTGGGTGTATTTACTCTCGTCACGGAGTTTTTTATCTTCGGGAATATTGGGATTATTTCTCTGCTCCAAAAGCCTCACTCTTGTAGCGTCAGTCAAGTCAGTTACCTCTATTATACCGTCTATTCCGAATTGAGAAGGTTCATATACGGCAAGCATTTTACTTGCCTCATTGGTAAGGCAAACAAGCACCGTGTTATCTTCAAATTTGTTGTCTAATGTATAGGTAACTCTCCAATACATATGCAGTTTAAATGCCAATTCTCTAAATATTTCATCTGAAATCAGCTTTTCTTTGTATGCGTCTTCAATTGAAACATACCTGTCCCCTATAAGCAAATACTTTTCCTGCCCGGGTGATGAACAGTAATATATATAATTACCGATAACCTTTTTTACATTGATTGCAGGGAAACCGTAACCGTAATAGTCACAGCGAACGATCATAGCACCGTTACTCAGCGTATCGTAGAATTTAGCGTCAAATAATTTATCAAAGTGCTTTAGTAACGCTTCTTTATCGCTGTCTGACATTGGGTTAAATTTTTCATACGCTGTTTCTATCTTCTTTATAGTATCGCTGTCTGTATTGCGTGGCTCAAGAAAAGCGTGACTATCTGACTCTTTTCCGCATTTACCGCTGTCTGACAGCTTTGCGATATACCTCTGAAGCACAACAACATCTTCAAGATCCAGAACCAGACCCTCTCCCGTAATGTCTCCGCAAGTACGGCACACAGCGCAATCATATATCTGCGCTATATGCTTTTGAACTGCGACAACATCTTCCAAATTAATTTTTCCGTCATGATTCACGTCACC
>JAEEHZ010000132.1 GCA_016281115.1 Clostridiaceae bacterium
TATTAGGCTTTTTAACTTGGAAAAAGCAGAAAATATCCTTAATCCACAGCTATCATTATCAAAATGTAAAAACGGAGAATATTCCTGCTTATACCCGTTTAATGGGTATCGGTCAAATAGTGTTAGGAGCCGGGCTGTGTGTTACTGCCATACTTGGTTTGGTAACTCAGAGCATTATGCTCTCATTGACAGGTTTCACTGTGAGTCTTGTAATAGGTATTATCATATTTCATAAGGCACAAATGAAGTATAACGGCTCTTGGTTTAGTTAATTTTATGATTGTAAAGATTGTGCAATATTAATGACTTTGCCCGCGGCAAGTGATGTTTCACCCGAGGGATAAGCAAGATGAATTATAAAAGATTAACAAAGTGTATTAAAATTCGAGTTAAAATAATACAGTTTGTATAATAATATGTAATTATAAAAATGTTGAAATGCTTCAGGCAAAATGTATGAAAAAATCTTTTGGTATGACCTATTCAGCGCCTGCTTTAGGTATTGAATTTAAAAGTACCGTATGATACAATTGTCAAAAGTTGTATGTGTAACAAGTACGAAAAACATCTTCGGCGATGATTCTTCAAACGTAAGAATAGCTGTATGCGAATGCGATACACTTTCTCTCGACAAGCGTATCTTGGCATTTGCAGGTGCTGGTATAGTGAATAAATAATGTCGAAAATAATGATATGGGCGGATTACAGAATTTGAAAACATTAGAAAGGGTATGGCGTTATGATGCCATATGGGTGTGCAGAATGAAAAGGCTTTTATGTGTTGCAATGTCATTTTTACTGGCAGTATCTTGCCTTTCGGTTTCTTTTACCGTGCATGCGGAAGAGATTACCAATCACAAAAGTATCAACAGCGCTGCATTGTTAAATGACAAAAACGAATCGGACTATATGCCGATAGTACAAGAAAATTTTTCTCCCGATTACTATAAGTCTAAGGAGTATACTGCAGAGGGTAAGGATTTTAGCCATAAAAATACACCAAGAGGCACATCGGGCACTCCTACCGTTATAACAAACAAGGACGTATTATACTTTCAGACATATTACAAGCATTGGAACGACCCTGCCATAGGAACAAATTATTCTTCTTTGTATCTTTCGAGAATTCTTGCAAAGGCTTTAGGCGGTAAATGCACCGCTTTGCTGGGAGAAGAAGCTACCGAAGAAAACATCATGAACGAGCTTTTAACAGGGAAATATGCCTTTATCATAATAGATACTCACGGCGGTCCCGGCTCTTTTTCGGTAAGAGATTCGTCTAACCCAAAACTGTGTAAGGATATGCGCGGATATGATATGGTGCAGACTTTCAAGCAGAATAATAAGTCACTTAACGGTGCCGTTGTTATGTCAACTGCGTGCAGCTCCGCAAATTGCAATACTGCTTCGGTGCATACGTCTATATCTATGATAGAAGCCTTTATACAGTGCGGTGCAAGCTTTGCATATGGCTCTTATAACGAGAATTATTCTTCCGTTGCACATCAATTCCATTTTTGGTTTTTGGAGAGAATGCTCGGTATCAACTTTACCACATATGAAGTATCTGCGCCAAAAACCGCTTTAGAAGCGTATAACGAAACTTATGATTATGATTCCTATTATAAGGGCCGTTTTGATTCGGTTAGAATGATGAATGTCGGCGAAGGCAACGTTATACTTAACTCAAATACTTCAAATAATTTCAACACAACATATATCAATACCCCGTTTACAGACGGTTACGGAATTAAATGGTCATATAATGCAGATAACAAGACATTGACCGTTTCCGGAAACGGTGAAGTGAGAGTGATCCCGGAAGTATTTTATCTTGTAAGAAAAAATATTTTAACAGTAACTTTTGAAGAGGGCATAACCTTAATTGGGAAGAACCTGTTCTTGGATTTTCATAATATAAATAACGTAAACATTGCTTCTACTGTGAAAACAATAGAGAAAGATGCATTTCAGTATGTAAAACTGATAAAAGCAATTAATTACGCTGACCCCCACAACATAGATGTTGCCATCGATGCTTTTGACGAGCGGGTACAGTTAAATTTATACGGCGTTGCAAGAGGCGCGTTTGATGATATTGAATGGATATATGACGAAAATGAAAATGTAATGACCTTTACGGGAACAGGTATTCTTAATTATGATTTCAGCTTCGGAGATCTGCTGCATTATTATAATTTGAACGGTTGCAAGGTTGTAGTAAGTAAAGGTATAACACAAATAGGCAAACAATGCTTTGCTGAATGTGATTATATGACATCAATTGAACTGGAAGAGGATTTGAAAACACTTTACTCTCACTGTTTCGAATATCTGAGCAGGCTTAAGACTGTCATAATAAAGTCAGATACCGTTAATTTTGTCCAGGCAGCGTTTCTTTGTTGTACCGGCTTAAAAGAGTTATCATTTAAAAATGACCATATGCGTTCCATAACAATAGGACAAGATGTTTTTTTGGGTGCAGGAGTATCTGATTTGAATATTACTGCCGATAATATTACTGTAAAGACTAAAGGCTTTAACGCGTCGGCATTAAAAACCCTGACGCTGAACGGAACAAATATTACCGTTGAAGAAAACGGCGTTTGTTATCTTCCTTACAGCAGCGACACTCCTGCAAGCAAATATGACGTAATACAAAGAATAGATATTAACGCGGAAAATCCTTCTGTTCACGATAACTGTTATTACGATTTAACAAAGGTATTTGTCAACGGCGTAAGAATGATGCCGATAGAGGGTATGCTTAATCCCGGTGTTGAGTGGAGCATTGATGAAGATACAAATACTTTGATAATCAGCGGAAGCGGCACATTTACACAGCAGCAGATTTTTGAGCTACTGCCGGAGAGAGCATTTAAGAGTATTGAGACGGTGGTTATCGGCGAGGGTATCCAAGACATACCGCTTATAGTATTTAATAATAAAGATTGGAAAAAGCTTAAGACAATAAAGCTTAACAACACGAATGTTGTCGGTGAATTAAGTAATGAAAGCGACCAAAAATACGTTAATGCAGCTATCAGCATATTTTCAACAGATGAATTGTTTATAGGCGGCGACACGCTGTCAACGTATGAAGGATATTATGTAACGCTCGAATCCCCCGCAGGAGTAACGGTATTTGAAAATGCGTTTAATGATTGTCCTTATCTCTACACCGTTACAATAAAAAGTGCTGAAAACTCAATAACTGTAAAGGATAACGCATTTAAAAACTGCCCCGGTATAGGAGAGCTTGAGCTTGAAGCATACGACATTATAAATGTTTCAGACAGCGCATTTAACGGCAGCGACCGCATAAACACAATAAAGGCAACCGCCTTTGCGGTAGATATATCCGAAGAAATAATAAATGTAAACACAAGGCTGAATATAACAAGTATCTGCGACACACCTGTAAATATAAATTCAGATACGCAGTATGTATTCTATTCTTCTTCCTCAACTTTAATGTTCGACGGAGACGGAAGCTTTACAAAGCCCGAATTGTCATCGGTTATGGACAACAGAATCGCGGAAAGGGCAAAATATGCGGTAGTTAAAGGCTCGGTAAGAAAAGTTCCCATTATAGCCTTCAATTCTTCTGAATTTCCGACCCTCCAAAAGGTCACGTTGTTTACCTCGGATTTAGGCGATACAAAGGCGTTTAACGTCAGAGGGACAATAAAATCTGTGCTTATAACTATCAAAGCTGATATAGAAATAATCACCGGAGAAAGTATATATTTCGACTCTGACAGCTTCTGTGATTATCAGGGTGAGAACTTATCGTTCACAGGCGGAGACTCTGTTGTGATTGACGGGGCATTTGACAATGCTGATAAATTAAGAACGCTTTTCATAAGAGCAAAAGAAGTTGAGATCAATAAAGCCTCATTTAAAGATTCATCTTTGTGTGACGCTTCAATAACAGCAACTGAAGTGTATTTGGACGGCGAGGTTGAAAACGATCTGAATTCCGTGACTATAAACGGAACAAGAGTTTATAAACTCACGGTAACACCTAACAGCGGAAGCTTCGGCGATACCGATCTTGCACAAATAACGGCAAAACTCAAAGCAGGAGAAGAATATACTTTTGATAACCCTGCAAGAGAAAGTTATGAATTTGCGGGTTGGATAACCGATGAAAATGTGTGTTATGAAATAAGCGGCGACAAAACAGTTGTAACTATGGGTAACGCAGATATTAAGCTTACTGCCGATTGGAAAGAGATCGCCGCCTCAGACCCGGACACAGGCACCGATTCCCACACCGACAGCGAAGTACAAAGTGACACCGATACTTCAAGTGATACTAACGCCGAAGACACCACTCACACAGATACATCTACGGAAACAGACGCAAAAGACTCCGATGATACAAATACGGAGATAAGCGTCGAGCCCGAAACCGATAACTTGGGCGTGACGGATACAGAGCCGGCTTTACAATCCGATACCGAGAGTGATAACACATCCGATACGTCTACCGACACCGAGAAAGCTACCGATACGGATAAGCAGGGTATGCCCGGCGATTTAAACGGCGACGGCGTTGTTACAATGGAGGACGTAGTGATCCTGCAAAAGCATATTGCAAAGCTTGTTGAATTTACATCAGGGCAAACAAAGCTTGCCGATGTAAACGGTGACGGAATTGTAAATATGCTTGACGTGACCACAATACAAAAGTATATTGCAAAACTGATAGATAATTTTAAATCTGTTTTTATTGCATAATAATCAAACAGGGCGGAGCTTCATTAAACTTAGTTGAAGCTTCGCCCGTTTTGTTTTGCAATAAAAGATATTAAATTCGGAAAAATATCGGAAAAAATTACATGGCAGGTAAGTTTGAGATAAAAAGAAATCTCGAAAGCAACTGTTTAAGCCACTTTCGAGATTATAAGGGATGGTGCGAGTGATGGGACTTGAACCCA
>JAEEHZ010000133.1 GCA_016281115.1 Clostridiaceae bacterium
AACACTTCATTTATTATGCCCTCCGAAAATGTAAAGATAGAAGCAACTTACAAAGATGATGAGAACTACGACAACACCGATTCTTTGACCGATAAGGATACTGCAACGGAAACAGAAAGCGACACATCTGACAATGATAAGATAATGCTTGGTGACGCTGACTGTGACGGCGAGATAACAATGCAAGATGTAACAACAATTCAAAAGTATTTGGCAAAGCTTGTTACGCTTGAATCTTTCGGGAAGAATGCCTTTGCTAATGCCGATGTTGACGGCAACGGTGAAGTGAATCTTGTAGATGTTACATTAATACAAAAATATATGGCAAAGCTCATTTCCGTATTTCCGGCAGAGAAACCCGAAAGCGATACCGAAAATTCAGACAGTGAGAAAAACAGCGAGTCCGATGTCAAGGTGGACTCCGACGAATACTCACACCTGTTCGATGTAAGCGTTGACTTGTTCAAAATGGGGTTGTCAAAAGAGAAGAACACGCTTATAAGCCCCTTGTCGATAGTGCTTGCAATGTCAGCCGCGACAAACGGCGCGGACGGCGAAACGCTCAAGGAAATGGCAAAGTATCTTACGGGATATGAAGATATGGAGCAAATGAACATATTGCTCAAGGCTTTGCAAAAACGTCTTGTAAGCAACGAGGATAATCTGAAATTCAGCGTGGCAAACTCAATGTGGGTGCGTGACGAAAAAGAACGCTTTACAGTAAATGAGGAATACAAAGAGAAACTTAAAGATATTTTCTTGGCTGAAATATTTACCGAGGATTTTAATGATGAGAAAACGGTGGGTAAGATAAACGGCTGGATAAAGAATAATACCTTTGGTATGATTGAAAAGATGATAGACATAATTAACGAAAATACTATCATTATGCTTATTAACGCCATTGCTTTTGAGGCTGACTGGGATATGAAGTATGACGGCGACTATCAAAGTGACTTTACCAATTACAGCGGAGAAAAGAAAAAATCCACGTTTATGTCGCAAGATATGAAATCTTATATTTGCGACAGCGACGCCCAGGGCTTTATAAAAGAATACGCAGGCGGAAAATACAGCTTTGCGGCGATACTGCCCAACGAAGGCATAGATGTACTTGACTACGCCGAGAAAATGACAGGCGAACATTTCAGAGAGCTTATGGCTTCACACACAACAAAGTATAACGTTCAGACAAAGCTTCCTGCTTTTAAATATGAGTATGAGCTGAGTTATAAAGAGCCGCTTGAAAAAGTAATGCCGCTTGCATTTGATCCGGGTAGTGCAGATCTTAAAAAAATGTTGACACACACAGACGAAGGAGCCAACGCGTATATATCCGATGTTATACACAAAACGTTTATCGAGCTTACAAAGGACGGTACCAGAGCTGCGGCGGTTACAATTATTGATATTAAAGACGGTGCCCATATGCCCCTTGAATATGACAAAAAGGTGCTTATAGACCGCCCGTTTATGTATGCGATAATCGACAACGAGACAAAGCTGCCCGTATTTATGGGAGTAGTGCTTGACGTATAATTAATTCAGCTTATTTTATTCCTTCTGATATATTTTGAGAAAAGCCCCATACCGAACATCGCTTATTAAGCGTAACGGTACGGGGCTTTTCAATGCAAAAATTAAATCAACTTACCCGGGTGTTTAGGAGTGGGCTAAAAATTTTCGGTTGCATGATATAATTTTATGCAACCGAATTTGTTATGTATTTAAGCCAAAACATATGTTTTACCAAATTTTTTCAAAATTTGCTTGACATTTAAATTGCAAAAGTATATAATATTAAACTGCCTAATATTGAACGCCTATGTCAATTTTTACGTTCAGCGTCAACGATATTATCATAAAAGTGTCGGGGTTGTCAATAGTTTTTGTAAAAAATAAATATTGAAATCTTGACTGAATTTCTATGAAATATCACTTTAAACAGTTCGAATGTGAAAGTTGTGTGAAGCGTTTCTGTTTTGGAACGTGAAAAAATGAATGGAGTGAATGCTAAGTGGTTAATGTAAAACCAATCAAGGTTGGCAAAACAGAGAGAATGAGCTTCTCGAAAATTGATGAAGTCATCGGTATGCCTAATCTTATCGAGATCCAAAAGAAATCTTATAACTGGTTTCTTACCGAAGGCTTGAAAGAGGTATTTGCCGATGTTTCGGGAATTACCGACTATTCGGGTAACCTTATTCTTGATTTTGTTGACTACACCCTTGAGGTCGACAAGCCAAATTACACCGTTGCAGAGTGTAAAGAGAGAGACGCTACGTTTGCGGCTCCTTTGCGCGTGCAGGCAAGGCTTTTCAACAAAGAAACGGGCGAGATAAAAGAGTCTAACGTTTATATGGGAGATTTTCCGCTTATGACCCCCAGCGGCACGTTTGTTATTAACGGTGCCGAGCGTGTTATTGTATCTCAGCTTGTAAGAAGCCCCGGTGTATATTACAAAATGGAGTACGACAAAACAGGCAAAAAGATGTTCAGCTCTACCGTAATACCAAACAGAGGCGCTTGGCTTGAATATGAAAACGACATAAACGATGTATTCTACGTAAGAATAGACAAAAACAGAAAAATACCCGTAACCGTATTTATACGTTCACTCGGTTTAGGAACAGATTCGGAAATACTTGACTATTTCGGTGACGACGACCGTATGAAAGCCACCATAGAAAAAGACGTGTGCAAAAACACGGAAGAAGCTATGCTTGAGCTTTTCAGAAAGCTTCGCCCCACAGAGCCGCCCACAATTGAGAGCGCCCAGGCACATATAGATACATTATTCTATGATACCAGACGCTACGATATGTCAAGGGTAGGCAGATATAAATACAACAAAAAGCTTTGTCTTTCCGCGAGACTTGCAGGTCAAAGACTTGCCATGCCCATAGCCGACCCGCGCACAGGCGAGATCATCTGCGACGAGGGAGAGGTTATATCCAAAGAGAAAGCGTTAGAGCTTGAAAATATGGGTGTAACCGCAGCTTATGTAAGGTCAGAGGACAAGATAATTAAGATCATATCCAACGGTATGGTGGATATTGGCTGCTATGTAAACTTTGACGCGGAAGCCGAGTGCGGTATAAACGAAAAGGTTCGTTTCAGCGTGCTTTGTGAGATACTTGATTCCGCGCAAAACGAAAACGAGCTTAAAGAGATGATCAAGGAGCGCAAAGCAGACCTCATACCGAACATCATCACAACAGACGATATATTCGCTTCAATCAACTATATGAACAACCTTGCCGAGGGTATCGGCGTAACCGACGATATAGACCACTTGGGCAACAGACGTATAAGATGCGTAGGCGAGTTGCTCCAAAACCAATTCAGAATAGGCTTTTCACGTTTAGAGAGAGTTGTACGTGAGCGTATGACATTGCAGGCACAGGATCTTGATAAATTATCACCAAACGCTTTGATAAATATAAGACCCGTAACTGCAGCGATAAAAGAATTCTTCGGTTCATCTCCGCTTTCACAGTTTATGGATCAGAACAATCCCCTTGCAGAGCTTACACACAAGAGACGTTTGTCGGCTCTCGGTCCCGGAGGTCTTTCCAGAGACAGAGCAGGATTTGAAGTTCGTGACGTTCACTATACACACTACGGACGTATGTGTCCTATAGAAACACCTGAAGGACCTAACATCGGCTTGATCTCATATCTTGCCACATTTGCAAAGATTAATGAATACGGATTTATAGAAGCTCCGTTCCGCAAAATAGATAAAGAGACAGGTATAGTTACCGACGAAGTTATCTATATGACAGCGGATATGGAAGACGATTATATAGTAGCTCAGGCTAACGAGCCGTTAGACGAAAGCGGAAGATTTGTTCACGCTAAAGTAAACGGCAGATACCGTGACGAGTTCGTTGAGGTTGAAAGCTCACGCGCAGACTTTATGGACGTATCTCCTAAAATGGTTGTGTCCGTTGCTACCGCAATGATACCTTTCCTTGAAAACGATGACGCAAACCGTGCGTTGATGGGCTCTAACATGCAGAGACAGGCTGTGCCGCTTCTCGTTACCGAAGCTCCGTTTGTAGGAACGGGTATGGAATATAAGGCAGGCGTAGACTCAGGTGTTTGCCTGCTGAGCGAAGAAGACGGCGTTGTTTTGAGCGCAAGCGCGGACACAATAAAGATTCAATACGATTCAGGCAGAGTTCAGGAATTTGCAGTTACAAAATTTGCCCGTTCAAACCAAGGCACTTGCATTAACCAGATACCTGTTGTATCTAAGGGTGAAAGAGTTACCGCAAACCAGGTTATAGCAGACGGTCCTGCCACACATAACGGTGAAATAAGCCTCGGCAAAAACGCACTTATCGGCTTTATGACATGGGAAGGCTATAACTACGAAGACGCTGTTCTTATCAGCGAAAAAATAGTAAGAGAAGATGTA
>JAEEHZ010000134.1 GCA_016281115.1 Clostridiaceae bacterium
GTACCAATGTTAACGTGTGGCTTATTTCTTTCAAATTTTTCTTTTGCCATGGGGAATCACTCCTTATTTTTATGTTATGCTCTTTTATAAGCTTGATGTAATTCTACCAACTTTTATTAAAAAAATCAATAGTATTTTACAAATTACTTTAATAAACAGGCAAAATTTTTATATTTTTCCTGTTTTATCCTTTGAAGCGGTGTTATCAGTCTTTCTTTTGACGTGCCGTAATAACTGCCTCTGCAACGCTCTTCGGTATTTCCGCATAGTGGCTGGGCTCCATTACATATTGACCTCTGCCCTGAGTTTTACTTCTCATATCGGTAGCGTATCCGAACATCTCGGAAAGCGGAACCATAGCGGTAACGCGCTGTGCGCCGTTATCTGCTTCCTGACTTTGTATCATACCTCTGCGGGAGTTAAGGTCGCCTATAACGTTACCCATATACTCCTCGGGAACTATAACCGAAACCTTCATGATAGGCTCCAAAAGTGCAGGGTCGGCTTTTCTCATAGCCTCTTTGAACGCCATTGAGCCGGCGATCTTAAATGCCATTTCGGATGAGTCAACCTCGTGATAAGAACCGTCGTAAAGCGTTACCTTAACGTCTACAACGTTGTAGCCTGCAACTACGCCGCTGAGCATTGCGCCTTGGATACCTGCGTCAACAGCAGGAATATATTCCTTCGGGATAGCTCCGCCGACAACCTCGTTGACGAATTCGTAACCCTTTTCGGGGTTAGGCTCAACTCTGATTTTAACATGGCCGTATTGACCCTTACCGCCTGACTGACGGGCATATTTCTGGTCAACATCCGCGCCTCTGCGGATAGTCTCTTTGTATGCAACCTGAGGCTTACCGATGTTAGCTTCTACCTTAAATTCACGCAAAAGTCTGTCTACGATGATCTCAAGGTGAAGCTCACCCATACCCGCTATGATCGTTTGACCTGTTTCTTCGTCTGTGTAAGCCTTAAAGGTTGGATCTTCTTCCGCGAGCTTTGCAAGAGCAATGCTCATCTTTTCCTGACCTGCCTTTGTTTTAGGCTCTATTGCAACTCTGATAACAGGATCCGGGAATTCCATAGACTCCAAGATAACGGGATGTTCCTCGTCACAAAGAGTATCGCCTGTTGTTGTATTTTTTATACCAACTGCAGCAGCTATATCACCTGCGTAACAGGTCTCTATATCTTCTCTGTTGTTGGCGTGCATCTGTAAGATACGTCCTATTCTCTCGTGCTTGTCCTTTGTTGAGTTATAAACGGCGCTGCCCTTGTTAAGAACGCCCGAATAAACTCTGAAGAAGCACAGCTTACCAACATAAGGGTCTGTTGCGATCTTAAATGCAAGAGCAGAGAAAGGCTCTGTGTCTGATGCGTGACGGCAGGTATCTTCGCCTGTTTCGGGGTTTACGCCCTTAATGGCGGGGATGTCTGTCGGTGCGGGCATATAGTCCACTATCGCATCCAAAAGCTTTTGAACGCCCTTGTTACGGTAAGAAGTACCGCAGCATACGGGAACCATTTCATTAGCTATTGTAGATTTTCTGATTTGAGTTTTGATCTCGTCTAATGTGAGCTCCTCGCCTGCGAGATATTTTTCCATAAGGTTCTCGTCAAGCTCTGCAACGTGCTCGATAAGCTCATCGTGATATTTCTGAGCAAGCTCTTTCATATCATCGGGAATCTCTTCGTCTCTCATATCCTGACCGAGCTCATCATAATATACCTCGGCTCTCATTTCAACGAGGTCAACTATTCCTCTGAAGGTCTCTTCACAGCCTATCGGAAGCTGGATCGGAACAGCATTACATTTAAGTCTGTCTTTCATCATCTGAACAACATGATAAAAATCGGCGCCCATAATGTCCATCTTATTTATATAAACCATACGGGGAACCTGATAGTTGTCAGCCTGACGCCACACAGTCTCAGACTGCGGCTCAACGCCGCCTTTGGCACAAAGTACGGTTACACTGCCGTCCAAAACACGCAAAGAACGCTCAACTTCTACGGTGAAGTCAACGTGTCCCGGTGTGTCTATTATATTTATTCTATGCTTTTTCCAAAAGCAAGTTGTTGCAGCAGATGTAATTGTAATACCACGCTCCTGCTCCTGTACCATCCAGTCCATAGTAGCGGCACCATCATGTGTTTCGCCTATTTTGTGGTTTTTTCCGGTATAGAAGAGGATACGCTCAGTTGTTGTTGTTTTACCGGCATCTATATGTGCCATGATGCCGATATTACGCGTCATTTCAAGTGAAACTTGTCTTGGCATAAAATCCTCCTATAAAAATGAATAAAACCCCTGCCGCAAAGCCGGGGTTTATATTCCGCCGCTTAATTTTGCGGTACAAATTACCATCTGTAGTGTGCGAAAGCCTTGTTGGCCTCAGCCATTTTGTGTGTATCGTCACGCTTTTTGGCTGCTCCGCCGACACCGTTAATGGCATCGAGAATTTCGCCCGCGAGTCTTTCTTTCATCGTTCTCTCAGAACGGAGTCTTGAATATTTAGATATCCAGCGCAAGCCTAAGGTTTGTCTTCTTTCGGGACGAACCTCCATAGGTACCTGATATGTTGCGCCGCCTACACGACGAGCCTTTACCTCTAAAACAGGCATAACGCTGTCCATAGCCTGCTCAAACACCTCTAAGGCGTCTTTTCCTGTTTTTTCAGTAATAATATCAAATGCGCCGTAAACTATCTTTTGTGCTACACCTTTCTTACCGTCATACATGATGTTGTTGATAAGACGTGTAACGAGCTTTGAATTGTAAATTGGATCCGGCAAAACATCACGTTTTGCTATTTGACCTCTTCTTGGCACTTTACTTCCCTCCTTCACTATTTATGATATCATAGGTACTCGAAAGCGACTGACTCTTCCGCCGTGCCAATACAGTATATATAAAGCACCGTATTGTGCACATAACTATTTTAGTTATCGGGATTTATCCAGTCCTTACTTACCTGCCTTTGGACGCTTTGCGCCATATTTGGAACGTGCCTGCATACGTTTTGCAACGCCCTGTGCGTCGAGAGTTCCTCTTATAATATGGTAACGAACACCCGGGAGATCCTTTACACGACCGCCTCTTATAAGAACAACGCTGTGCTCCTGAAGATTGTGTCCTACACCGGGGATATAAGAGCTTACCTCTATACCGTTTGAAAGTCTTACTCTGGCTATCTTTCTTAAAGCCGAGTTAGGCTTTTTGGGTGTGGCAGTTTTAACTGCTGTGCAAACGCCTCTCTTTTGCGGTGAGTTCTGGTCTATTGCTCTTCTCTTCTTAGAGTTCCATCCCTTCAAAAGAGCAGGAGCCTTTGCCTTTCTCTCGGAAACCTCTCTGCCGCTGCGAACAAGCTGGTTAAAGGTTGGCATACTTTGCTATTCCTCCTTTCCTCAAAAATAGGCGTATTAACGCCGATATATGTTTTTATTCGGATTACAATATTTTCCCCGAAAAAACATCTGTTATTCACTGTGTGGAACATTTTGGAGCAAAAAAACTTATTTTTTGCCGCAAACCCCACAATTTGGTATTGTACCACATCAAATTGGGCTTGTCAAGCACCAATTTAAAGCTTTTTTATCTGCTTTTTACAAAATCTGCAATAAGTATTATTTTTCGTTTTCAAGCCTTTCCAAAAGCTGTTTTACTGAGTTATAGTGGCTTTTTTCCATATATTTATAAATATCCTGTGATTGCACCTGCGTATTTATCTCGCAGCCGAGTTTTTGGGCTGTCATATTCAGAAAATGCAGATTTTTAACAAACACTGGACCTATAAGGTGTGTGCCGAATGTATTGTTTTTCACAAAGCCTTCGTCGCCGCCTTCTTTTTCGTTGCCGAAGCCCATTTTCATTTTGAATAGGGGAGTATCTACCCCCTTGGTGACGCTGCATTTATTGATAAATCCTATATGATAAACTTCGCTGTATTCGGCGGACGCAAGACAATCGCCTACAATTCTTTTTGTGCCTTCCGCCGTTTCAAAATTCCCTATGCCAAGTGCAGAAAACTCTGTTCCGTCGGCTGCAGTGATCTTTTTACCCAATATTTCAAACGCGTTGCCCGTAAACAGCATAACTTTATTATCTTCGCTTGCTTTTGTGAGCGCTTCTTTATACTTCTCAATATCTTTTAAAACGATCTTTTGGTTTTTTTCGGTGCCTGAGCCCATATAATAAAAGTTATAACCGGAAATATCTTTTTCTTCGTACAGGTTTAAGGTGTCTGTGATAACATTTGCGCCGTTATCTGAAAGATATTTTTGCAAAAGTGTTATATTCGCGTATTCGCCGTATAAATTCATTATATCGTCATACATATGTAATATTTTTACTTCCACAGGCTTCACCTCATTTTATTTCTATGTTTGATAAAAACTTCGCCTTGTCGGAAAAGCACGTTACGGCATACAGATCTTCATAGTCGTTGTGCCTTATGTGTCTGCACGCGTCGTCAATGCTTTCATACACTTTGATCTTAGACTTGTCGATCGTGCTGAATTCGGCACGCAGCGCCAGATCGTTACAATACTTTCCGCACAGATATATGTTTTTGATATGTGTGCAGCCGAGCAGATCAAAATTAATATCCCACAGCCAAGATGTCTCGGTGGTGAAATATTTACGGCTTATAGCATCCACTATAATTATTACGCTGCACATTTTTCCCGATTCCGAAATATATTTGAACGACATATCGTAAGAAATGGAATTCTCATGCTTGGACACAAGAAACGTGCCTTGATGCTTTCCCAGTGTAAAACGTATAAATCTGCCGTTTTTGAGTATGTAGTTGCACATAAGCGCGGCAATTTTCTCTTTTTCCACACCTGCAAGTGAACAGGCCGTAAAAGCCGCGAGTATGTTATATATATTGTAAATGCTTTTGAAAGCAAGCTTGATATTGTACTTACCGTCTATGGTAATTGAGTCGTTTTCAAGATCAACATTTGTTACGGAGTATTGAGTATCGTTTCTCTTGAAGCCGCAGTTTTCACAGATATATTTTCCTATATGGTTAAAGTGATAATATTCATATTTCATCGGCTTTTGGCAGGCGGGACAATAAAGCGCGTCGTTGTAAACGCCTTCAAAGATTTCCGTATCAACGCTGCACTTGTCTACCCCAAACCAAATAACATTATCTCTGTCTTTTCCGAATAAAGAAACAAACGGGTCATCGGCATTGAGTACCAATGTGGTATCAGCGGGTATGCTTTCCTTTATGGCGTCAAATACCCACATCGGGTGTCCGTTTCGTGTAAGCTGGTCGCGGTAAAGATTTGTTATAATATAATATGTAGGAGAAAACCATTTAAAAGTATATTTCGCATATCGCTCGTCGGATTCAATGAGAAGCACATCCGCTTTTACCTTTCCGCTCAAGGTGCAGTTATCAAGGACCATTGTTGTAACGCCCTCTATTTGATTTGAGCCCTCAACATTATAAGCAACCTTCAATCCGCTGCTTTTAAGCACGCTTGCTATCATTTCTACCGTAGATGTTTTTCCGTTGCTGCCTGTTACGGCAATAATTTTTTCGGGCAGCGTCACTTTTTTTAATATATCGGGACAAATTTTCAGGGCATATCTTCCCGGTAAACTTGAGCCCTTTCCCACAAAAGAACCGATAAACCTTACAAGCTTGCAGATCAATATCGCAATTAATTTTTTCATATATATTCTTCTTTCCGTACTTTTAAACGATACAGTTTATACTGGATAAAATAGGCATAACTTAACCCCCCGGCATACGTCGAGGGGTGTTCTTTGGTGACCCGGACGAGAATCGAACTCGTGTTACCGCCGTGAAAGGGCGGTGTCTTAACCGCTTGACCACCGGGCCTTATTTGGTAGCGGAAATAGGACTTGAACCTACGACACATCGGGTATGAACCGATTGCTCTAGCCAGCTGAGCTATTCCGCCACAATAAACGAAAGCTCTGCTCCCGCCGAACTAACGCTTGGCTATTATACAGCAACGTTTTTTAATTGTCAATACTTTTTATGTTATTTTTTGACCTATTTTTTTACGTTTTTTTACAACCTTAACGATAGGCAATATGAGCGCTTTTATCTCACTTATAAAAATTGTAACCATATTTTTTAAAAATTTTCAAAAAAATATATTGCAGTTTTTCAAATGATAATATATAATACTTAGGAGATGTGCTTTTACATTATTTTTTTATGCATAGGAGGATTCTAAAATGTTCAAAAAAGCAACAAGTTTAGTTTTAGCAGCACTCATTCTTACACTCACAATGGCGGTTGCAGCGCCTATATCAGCGTCCGCTTCCGTTACATCGGGCGGAACAATATATTTGCAGGTTCCCGCTTCATGGAAAACATATTCGACCGTTTATTGCCACCTTTGGAAAGACGGCGGCAGCGACCTTTATTCTTGGCAGACAAGAAAAGAAAAAGCAGTTAAAGTATCTGACGGCTTATACAGCTATGAGATTCCCGCAGGCGCAGACGTAAATATGGTTATCTGGTCAAATGATATCGGTATGCAAACATACGACCTTACTATGGGCGACTGCTGCATAGGAGATACGGTTTACAGCCGCAATGAGATAGTAGAAAACCCTGTTGACTCAAACAAATCCTGCGAGCTCGTTTATTGGACAACTCACACATCATACGGTCCCAAATATCAGGAATCCTCTATCGGAACACAGTTGGGTGAAACACCCGATCCCGAGGCAGTTGTTTGCACACACGGCGCGGCAGCTTCTTCAGGCGACGGCAACAGCACTACAACAACAGGCGGGTCTAAGGGTAAGGCAACATCAACATCAGGAAAAGCTACCACAGCAACCGGCACAACAGAAAACGTTGCATTGTTTGCAGGTATTCTCGCGGCTTCTTTGGCGGCATGCTTTGTATTGAGAAAGAGAAACGCTGAATAATTGTAATTGTAGTTTTATGAGGCAAGCTCGTTGGGGCTTGCCTCTTTTTCTTTGCTATTATTTGAATAATGTATTTATTTTTTATATTAAGTATGTTAAAATAACGTAAAGAAAAAATTTATGAAAGGCGGTTTTTTATGTCTCACGATGCTTTTAATGCCGGTGTAGACCTGACAGGGCTTCACGACGTTTCTTCAATAAAACTGCTTGTTTGCTATATAACAAAAAATATGGGCGGCTACGCAGACAAAATTACCGTAGCCACCGCGCTCCAGCAGCAGGGCGTAGCAAATTATTTTGAAACGCTCAATGCTTACAGCGAGCTTATCGGAAAAGGACTGATAAGCGAGAAAGACGGCGTTTGCCGTATTGAGCAGGGCGGCGAGGATGTACTAAGAGAGCTTGAAGGCGAACTGCCTGTTTCGATAAAAGAAAAAACTCCCGATTTTATAAAAAAGGTTGCCGATGACCAGCGACGCAAAAAAGAAAACAAAGTTGAAATAACTAAGCAGGGTTCGGGTGTTAATATAAGGTGCAGTGTAAAACAGGAGGATCATAACCTTATCGACCTCGGATTATATATGCCCGGCAACGAGCAGGCTTGCGTTATAAGAGACAATTTTCAGAAAAACGCTTCCGACATATACAATATTGTTATTGCAGCTTCGATAGGCGATTGCGAAATGCTTGATTATGCGGTCGAGAATTATAAAACCAAATTAAACGGAACAGATAAATAATAAAATACCTGTCGAATTTTTTCGGCAGGCTTTTTTATCAACAAAATTACACGGCTTCATATTATATATTATATAACAAGATACATTTACTACTTTTTGCCGATAAGGAGGCAATTGCCTTGAAAAATATAAAAATTGCCGTGATAGGCGGCGATATAAGAATGTATTACGCAGGAAAAGATCTGGAATCAAACGGCGCACAAGTCTGTTTTACAGGCTTTGAAAAAATAGGCGTACCGTCTTGCAGTGAAAAAGAATTATCAGGCTGTAGCTGTGTGCTGTTGCCCGTTCCTCTTACAAGGGACAGCCGCACGCTGTTTGCTCCGCTTTCGGATAAAAAGATCCTGCTTGATAAAGACTTACCCCTGCTTATAAAATCAAAAACTGTTTTTTGTTGTATGGAAAATACGCTAAAACGCTTTTGCAGCATAGGCGACAGTCAACAAATATTTGACTATTACAACGCCCCCGGCTTTGCCGAAAAAAATGCCGTTTTAACAGCAGACGCGGCTGTGTCTATCATACACAGCGAGACAAACGCGTCTTTGGTTGGCAAAAAGGTGCTTATACTGGGCTACGGCAGAGTAGGCAGAGAATGTGCGAGAGCGGTGAAAGAAGACTTTGCCGATATTTATGTAGGCGTAAGGCGCAAAGAAAGTGAGCTTGAGGTCATATTACACGGATTTACGCCGGTAAGCTCGATCAATTTGGAAAATATGCAAAAATATGATCTGATCATAAATACCGTGCCGTATACACTTTTAAACACCTCGGTGCTTGATAAAATTAACAAAAGCACTTTAATTATAGATTTGGCATCGGACGGCGGCGGCACAGATTTCAAGCACGCCGAAAAAGCAGGATTAAAGGCAATATATGCCCAGGGTCTGCCCGGTAAATATTACCCCGAAAAAGCAGGAAGAATAATATCTCAAACAATATCACAATTTACCGGAGGTCTGTAATCTTTATGAAGCTAAACATAGGATATGCTCTTTGCGGATCTTTTTGCACACATGATAAAGCGCTTAAATATATGCGCATATTAAAGGACAGGGGGCATAATATTATACCTATACTCTCTTTTAACAGCGCCGGACTTGACACACGTTTCGGAACGGCGTCACAGTTGAAAGAACAAATATCCTCCATAACCGACAACCCCATTATAGAAACAATAGAAGACGCCGAGCCGATAGGTCCCAAAGAAATGTGCGATATAATCA
>JAEEHZ010000135.1 GCA_016281115.1 Clostridiaceae bacterium
CCCAACTCCTTATCTTTCCGACAACTCTATCGAAAGTCCCACGGCGGGCATTCGAGCCTTGCAAGTCTCCCAAGAGTTTATTTGCATAGTCGATAAAAGAAGAATCTACGGAAGTAATAACCGAGCGGAGATTTGCGCCTTCTACTTTTTTATTCAAGAGCCTATTGAAAGTCCTTATCGGTTGAGCGAGTCCATAATAAGCCGCCATTTGATTCGAGTGTCTCTTAATAACGTCGAGAACATTTTCAATTACTACCTTATTATTTGCCCCTTCTCTAACCGCTTTCGTAAACGACGGCGAATATACCGTGAATAAATCTTTAAGACTATCGTTTCCGATTTCTTTATATATTTGGTCGTCAGCAACCCTTAACGGGAAATAGAAGTCATCTTCCACCATAGCAACGCCATATAAGGCTTCTTGCGTTTCCGTTATCGCTCCCTTTGAATACTCTTCTCCATTGAAGAATTTTTGAGCGAGAAGAATAAATTCTTTATCGGTCTGCGAGAATTTACTTTGAATCTCTTCTATGGTAGCACGAGATATTTTTACGTCTTCTCCCTTGTTATAACTTTCTTTAAGACCTTGCTTTTTCGCCTTCTCGTTTGATAAACGGATAACGCCTTCATCACCTTCGCCGAATAAGTGAGAGCGCCCTTGCTGCCGAAGGAAAGTCAAGTATAAACTTATCATCTGTCCCTTCGACATTTTAACTCCGCCGATTTCTATATCTTGATTATCATAGGCGGCAATCTCTTTTTTATGCGCCTTCATAAAGTCATCGAAAAGAGCGTCAACCTTCTGCTTAAATAGGCTTTGTTTGTTTGCACCCTTTTGGAGTTCGGTATATATCCGGGCGATAATACTATCGTTTGAATAGTTTCCGAGTCTGCGGAATCTATTCACGGGATTTGTTGTATAGTTTATATATCTGCGAATAAGCCCCTTTGCTCCGCTGTCGCTTATCTTTACGGTTCTTCTTGTTTCGTTAATGGCGGTAGTCGCCACTTCCGTTTCGGATTGACTTCTTCCTTCAAAGAACACTCTATCGTATTCGTTTACATTATGAATAAAGTTCCGGATAATAGCGTCGAGCGCACGGATTTCTTGTGTAGAAAGTTCTCCGTTTGCGTGAGCGATTCTTTCTATATCGTCCGCAAAAGGATTTGTCTCGCCTTCTGTGTTGTTTGAAAGAAGTTCGTAGAGTTTTTTACCGTTGACTTCCTTTGAATATTCAAGCATTATTTGACGGACATTCTTTGAAATGTTCCCACGGTAGGTCTTAATCTTTTTGAGAATTTTAACAAGCCCAAGAACTTCGTCCGCAAGTTTAACGTCCGCCCTTTGATATTTTTCTAACCCTTTTACCCGGTCAACCGCTTCAAAGAGACTATCACGAGCCTTACCACGAATCTTCTCGTCGTAGAATTTTTCCTTCCAAAACTTCGCTTGTTTACCGTATTCGTCAAGAATTTTAGCGAATTGAGAAGGCTTGCCGTTCTTATCAAAGGCAAGAAGGACCTCTCTCGCTATCTTGTTTTTGAGTGCCTTTCTTTCGTCATCGGAAAGAGTGCTTTTAAGAAGTTCCTTCGATTTTTTCTTTAAGGCGTTGACCGCTTCTCGATACGCTTCGTCTATACGGAAGAAAATATCCGCCCCTACGTCGGTGTCAATATAAAATCCATTTTCTTCGAGTATAGGTTTCAGTTGGTCGGGAGCAATTCCCGAATCGCCTTTGCGTTTACCCCAAATAAGATATGGTGAATTGTCCGTGTCGTAGTGATATTTTATTTCGCCCTTTATACCACTTAAATCTAACGAGTGAAGGTGCGGTTTTAACACGGATATAGTATCCATATAAACGTCGTTTTCGGAGTCTTCGTAAAGATTTTCGAGAACAGAATTTTGAATAATATATTCGGCAATATCGAGAGCGACGTGCATTTGCTTTCCCGGTTCTGCGGTGTTAAGCCCACGCCAAAGCATTTCAATTACTTCCGCTTTTGATTTGCCTACGAGTTTACCGTATTTTTCTCCTATGCCGAGAGAGTTGTCGAGAATTGTATTGATAACTTGCTCCGCTTCAACCTTCGAGTAAACCTTCATTTTTGTTTTGTCGGCGAGAAGTTTTTTAACTTGCCCGTCGGTCAACTCGTAGAAATATTTGTCGGCGGATTTCAAAGAATAACGAATATCTTCGTTCTCTGTCGGATTAAGATTATCGGTAAGTTTGATTTGTTCAGGCTTAAACACTATATAATGGCGAGTGTCTTCATCGAGTCCTTCCATATAGAATTGTCGCCCGCTATTGTATCCCCACTTATCAACCACGGAATTATCTATTATACCGTCATATCCAAGTGCTTCTATTATCGCTCTTACAAGTTCGTTGGTGGCAAGGTTTCCTTTTTCGTCATAGCAATAAATATTTTCACCTATCAATTCTTTGAGTTCGGATATTGTTATTCCCGACGTGAAAGCGTCATTTTCATATAAGACGCTTACCCATTTCTCGTAGTCGCTTATTCCTTGATTTGATAGTATATTATCTACTTCATCTATGATTTCTTGAAGTTTTTCGACCCGTGCATTTT
This sequence comes from Clostridiaceae bacterium, assembly GCA_016281115.1. Lineage (GTDB taxonomy): Bacteria > Bacillota > Clostridia > Oscillospirales > Acutalibacteraceae > JAEEHZ01. Next base: position 2,596 of record JAEEHZ010000135.1, read on the forward strand.
CCAACGCCTCATAGTATTCATCTTCGTCATCATAGTCTTCCATTGTTATATCTTCATCAACCAACTCGTCAAATAAAACCGTGGCGACGTCGTTATAACCGCCAACATAGGCGGGATTTTTAATATTCAAATATACTTCAAATAATTTTGATTTTACCCTTAACTTTTTCTCGGCTTCTTTAAGAGCGTCCTCATATTCAATTCCTTCTTCCGATTCAATATTTTCGGCAAGCCTTTCAATTTTAGCCGTTAAATCTTGCCCGCCCTGTTCGTAATTGTTTCCAACGTCATCATAGGAAGAAGAAAAATAAAAACCTGCGCCCATATCGCTTTCGGGGTTTGCTTTTGAAATATCGAAAACTGTAAAGTCGCCTGACATTGTGCCGTGATATACTCTTAAAAGTCTCCCCGCATTGTCAACAACCTTTGAGTCGGCAAAAAACTTTGATTGATTTTCTGTAAGTTTTTCACCTTCGGAATCCGTATCTCCTTTAAGGGAAAACCTTAAATCACTACTATCGAAGTCCTTGCTCTCCAAAGCCCGCATACTTTTTTCATATAGGCTTTTCACTTCTTCGAGAGTGTAATTGTCAAAATGAGGTTTATTATATACCTTAAACCACATACTATCGCCAACAGCAATAGCGGCGGGGTTTAGAATCGCAAGTTCTTGTTCCGAACTTTCATCTTGCCAATCGCCCAACTTAACAGCGTCAACGCCATTTTTCCATAAATCAACAATATGGTCTTCTAATTCGATTGAATCTTGAAGTTCGGGCATAGCGATAACTTTTGCACCCTTACGAAGAAGAATAGTATAAACACAACCGCTCGCTTCAAGACCGGTAAATGTGCTTGCCCTATTCTTGCTTTTTGAAACGCTTATAGCGTGATAATCTTCTCCGTATCCGCCACCCCTATAAACGTCTTTCGGAAGAATTATTGACGGTTTAAGAGAGCCGTAAATATATCCCGCAGTCCCGTGATAATAAATGTTTTCAAACACTTCTTCCGCCGAGCCATATTCTTTCATAGCCTTTGCAAAAGAAGTTTTGCGATTATTATGCCATACTCCCTTTTTAAGATAAGAATCTATTTTCGCCTTCGTTAATTCTCCTTTCCACTTGATAGAGAAAATAGAAGGCGTTCTTACTTTGCTTTCCGAAAGTTCTTGCGCTCTCGAATTTATAAGAGCAGAAACTTCACTCTTTTTGAGCGAATATTTTAATCCTTCTCTTCCTTGATTTTCATTGTCTTCAAAAACTCGTCCTTTGTTATTTTCGGATTCTGCTGTATCAGTTGATAACTCTTCTCCAAATTCTTGTCCTCTATTGCGTGTCCTATCGTTATCATATTCAAACCCAAGTCTTGAAGATAATTCATTACCGATATACCCTTTTGATATTGATTCATTATTTATTCTCCTTGTAAATTCGGCTCTTAATTCGTTATTCGCAATTTCATATCTCGCTCTAATGCCAAATCTTATTTTCCCACTCTCTTTACCTGAATCGACTACATATACGGTATTATTTTTCTCGATTGCAACACCGTCGGCGATTCCGTCTTCAACACCTTCATAAATTTTATTTAACTCTTGGCGTATATGGCGGATATTATCTTCCCCAATTTTTTCATAAGAAAGATAAGATATATGTTTCTTTTTATTATACCGAATTTCGCCGAAATTGTCAATTTCTTCCGCAAGGTCGGGATTCTGTGCGAGAATCATTTTCACGAGTTGCATATTCCCCGCCTTTGAAGCGGCTTTGAGATAAAGTTTCTCTGCCTGAATAAGTCTCTTATGTTCCGCTCTCGTAAGTTTTCCGTCAACCTTCGAGAACATTTTCTTTAAGGACTGAATCTTCTGTATGACCTTTTGAGCGAGATTCGCTTCACGAAGGACAAGGCGGTCGATAAATTCTTCGTTGCCGAGTAAGTATTCCGATTGATGAGCGGCGACTTCCGTTCTATACGATTCAAAATACTTTGCTTCCGCTTCCGAGATTTCCGCTCCGTTCTTTGCCTTTTCGAGAATAGCGTCGAGTTTTTTAGTGTCGAATCCGTAAGTTTTTTGAACGACGGATTCCGCCTTCTCTAAAAGATTTTTGTCGGAAGAAATAAAGTTTACATATTGATTATATTCTTCCGTTCCTTCCGCAAAGTGCGTATATTCGTGAACGAGTGTCCCCGCCCAATTATCATTTTCAAAAGCGTCTTCGCCGATATAAAGTTTACCGTCTTTAAGTAAGCCGTTGAAAGTCTCGTTTGCTTCCGTAACGACAAAAGCAACGTTCCCACCCGATAACTTGTTTAGATAGTTAAGTCCCTTTTTGAACTTCTTAAAAGACTCGCTCGCTTTGTCGGTCATCTCTTCCGAAAAGACTTTGAACTCTCCGACGTGTTCTCTCGCTTGCTCGATTGTAATATCCTTGCCTTCCTTTTTCTGTTCTTCAAGATACGCCTTCGCTCTATCTTCGGAAATAGCATTAAGGTCTTTGCCGATACTTTCTTCGTTGCCACGGAGATTGAAAGAATAATAGTCCTTTTTAAGACTTGCAAGTTCGCTTTGAGCGGAGTTCTCTCCGCCTTCGGTTTGTCCCGCATTAAACCACGAAGAGAGTTGTTCGCTCATTGTCCCGTCGGCATTAAACGCCTTGCCGAGATTAAACTTTTCTATGTATCTCGCTCTCTTTTCTTCCGAAAGACTTTGCAAAACTTTTTCTATGTTTTGATAATTTTTTCTCGTGGTATCGGCTATCTTCTGCTCGTTGACTTCCGTAAGTTCGCCGTTCGATTGTAAGTTATTCGCTTTTTCTTTGAGTTGACTTATCTCGTTGAGAGAATCGGCAATATCCGCTTCTTTGCCGACATATCCAACGCCGACCTTTGATAATCCGTATCCAACGCTTCCGCTATAAGCGAGCGCAGTTAAAGAGCCGACAAGCCCAGCCTTACCGACTCCTTTCCAATATTCGCCTTCTCCGTATTCTTTGAAAGCGTCTTTTCCTTTGTAGATAGATTTCAAAGCGGGGTTTGCAAGTTCCGAAACAACTTCTTCAACGCCTTCTTCGATAACGTTCTTTGCTATTCGTTTAAGCCCCGTATCCGCAACGGATTTTGTTACGCCGTCGAATATTCCCGCACCGGTTAAAGCCTTCGTCGCACCGCCGAACATTTTTTCCGTTGCAACTTCGACAAGTCCCGAAGCGACACCATATCCGAGACCCGCCCAATAATCCGCACCTTCCTGAAAGGCGTCTTCCGTTGAAGTTCCCGCAGCGCTCACGCCGAGAGTAGCAAGCGAAGCCGCTTGCGCTATGGCGGCAGGCACACCCGCTCCGGCGGTTGCGATAGATACTACTACCGCCGGAAGCATTTGTCCGATTCCGCTCGCAACGCTTTCTATAATACCGCCGTTTGTCGTGTATGAATATTTGAGCGCTTCTTGAAGGGCGTTCCCGAAGGTTTCTCCCGTCCAATCGTAAGCAATAACGTCCTTGACTCTATCTTGAAAGTTGCCGTCAAAGATACCGCCGACCGCTCCGACGAGACCGATACCAAGGTCAACTATTCCTTCAAGCCCCTTAACCGCCCCGGTAAGAACATTTGCAACAACGTCTCCTACGGTCGATAAACCACGGACTAAAAAACTTTGACTATTTCTATCGTTTTCTTCCCATACAGACTTTAACCGTTCCTCTTCTAACTGTTTCTCGTAAATTGCTTTTTCTTTGAGATAGTTGTTATAAAGAGAGCGGTTTCTTCGGCTTTCAACCAAGGCTTGCGCCCTTGCTCGCCTTTCTGCCGGTGTTAATTGATAAGTTGCCATTTTTCTATCTTATACCCTTTTGCATTCATACCACGAGCCATTATAATATACATACTGTTTTGAAACAGTCCCAAAAGCGTCTCCATTACCAAAGAGCCAACCGAAAGCGGTGTTCCAAGCCGTATCTATCCACTCCGCAGGGTGGTCTGTCGTTATATCGAACACCGTTCCGTTTTGAATTTTTGAGTCTGTCGGAGAACTTGCGCCGATACGCGATAATGCCTTCTTAAACTCTGCGCTCGTTAATGTCGAAGAACTCGCTTCCCCTGTTATTTTATACTTTGAGCCTTTATAAACATTGTTATCACGGGCATTATCTTTATATACGTCTATTACTCGTGGAGTTGTTATCCACTCTTTCCCTTCAAGTATTGCCTTATCTTTCTCCGCCTGTGCTTGTTTTGCTTGTTCTTCTTCGTTTGCGGTGATTTTGGAATTTATGGTAGTCATATACGAATTATATACTTGTTCTCCCAAAATTGATTTATTCTGTTCGAGATACTCTTTTGCTTTTGCATAATCTCCGCCCGCAACCAACTCTTCTACTGCTGCTTGTGCCACAACATAAGCATTTTGTCTATCTTCATTTTCCTTTGCTGCCTTATTATCACGCAATTTACCGTCCGCTTGAAGTTTAAGAGAATTGAATTGAGATTCCGTAACCTGATTCCTATATTGTTCGAGGAATCTGTCAAAATCTTCTTGCGTATAGTAAGTTGCGCTTGCGATAGCGGTTCTTGCATTTTCAAAAGCGGAATTTTGGGCTTCTTCCGTTTTTCTTGCGGTTTCCTTATCCGCCGCTTGCTTGTTTGACTGCGCTATCTGTTTAGCGTGTTGCGACAAAGTAATAAAGTCATTGTCGGACAATTTATCTCTAAACTGCTCTATGTAGTTGAGAATATTTTGTTCGTTTGTCTCTGCGCTCTGCGACACGGTTGCATAAGCGTCTTGATACGCTTCTTTTTGGGCTTCTTCGTATTTCTGCTTATATCTGTCGAAAATCCCCGTAGCGTTTCCTTTCGCCGTTTCCCAAGCGCTTTGACTATCCGAGCGATACGCTCTTTCAAGGTCGGATAACGCTTGCGCTTTCGATTCGCCATAACTTGCTTCCGTGTTATTGTAAGCGTTATTTGCGGAATTGATAGCAGAATCCCTATCGGATTCTATACCACGCTTGTTATCCTGATAATTCGTTTCGAGAGTTGATTTGTTCTGCTGATAATCACTCTCTATCGCTCCCATATCGGAGTTGTAATTGTTGTAGGCTTTAAGCATAGTCGATTCGCTTACACCAAGACCGCCGAGACCTTGCGCCTTTATCTGCGTAGGAAGGTATTTCTTTAACTTGTCAAGCGTTATACTTGCGTTCTGTTGAGACTGCCTTTTGCTTTTGTCAAGCGCTTCCCCGGTCGTCTTATAAAACTCTTCAAGTTTAGACAATGAATCGTCCGCTCTTTTAGTTGCTTCGTTTACCGAATAGTCTCTATTTTTTTGAGCGATTGCAACTTGATTCCCGTAAGCCCTTTCAATATCGGATACGCCCGAATTATATTCGGACTCCCTTTGTTTACTTTGCTTATAAGAATCGTAAAGGCTACTCCCGATTTCCCAATCGACGTCGCTCATTCCTTCTTTACGAGAAAAGGCGGAAACGCCGTCGTAGTCCACGCCGTAGTTCTGCTTATACCAATCGAGAAAATCCGTCTCGCCGCTATACGTTGATTTGAAGTTTGCCATTTCCTTTTACCTCCGTCTCGGAAGGAACTTCTTCCGATTTTTCGTTTTGAATATAGTTATAAAACATTTCGAGATTGTTCGTCTTTTTAACTATTCTCCCACGGTATTCGTCCGTGATGAAGATATAAGAGCGAATCATCTTTATAGCCCCCATAATAAGGAAAAGCCCTACTTGTAAGCAATTCCAAAGAAGCGCTACAAAACTGAACTCTTCTATCGCCTTCACGGTGTAATATCCGAATATAAGCGCAAGGCAAAGTTTTGAAACCGTATCTTTGATACTTACCTGTTTTTCGTATTGCTCTTTCGTTCTACCGAAATTATACGGGTCTTGCTTCTTTGCGCCTTCGCTCGTAAGTTCTCCCGCCGAAAGCGGAGTAAGTTTTAAGTGAAGGGCTTTACGGAAACAAGCGATTCTCCGTTTTTCGGTCTTGCGTAAGAGTTTATCGTTTAATTTATTTTCGTCCGCCTTTATATCCTTCGCCGAGCCGTCTTCGTTAAAATAATCGTCATACTTTAATCCTTCGGTCGCAAGGATTCTCGTTCTTTGC
>JAEEHZ010000136.1 GCA_016281115.1 Clostridiaceae bacterium
TCCTTGTTGTCGTAGTCCACATAACTAATTTAACTTTCTCTGGGTCAATTCCCATTGCGGAGCATTTGCCCTTGTCGTCTGTACCTTTGAATTTTACATATTTGGAATGGCAGGGATCTTCCGAATACTCAATCTCTGCTTCGGCTAATGCTGTTTTACAATCGGGGCACCAATAAACAGGCTTAAGTCCTTTATAAATGTAGCCCTTGCAAGCCATTTCGGCAAAAACTTCAATTTGCTTTGCCTCAAACTCGTGCTTTAAGGTAATATACGGGTTATCCCATTCGCCTATATTTCCCAAACGCTTAAACTGGTTGCGCTGGTCGTCTATATACCCCATAGCAAACTCGCGGCAAATTTTTCTTAATTCAACGTCGTCTATTTCCGTTGAATTTCTTATTCCCGCTTTTGCTCTCGCTTTAAGCTCTGTGGGCAAACCGTGGGTGTCCCAGCCGGGAACATAAGGTGCCTTAAAGCCCGACATATTTTTATATCTTATTATAAAATCTTTGAGGACTTTGTTAAGCGCAGTTCCCAAATGTATATTTCCGTTTGCATAAGGCGGTCCGTCGTGAAGTATGAACAAAGGCTTGCCTTCGTTTTTCTCCATTAATTTTTCATATATCTTGCTTTCATTCCATTTTTTAAGCATTACGGGCTCAGACTGAGGCAAGCCGCCTCTCATCGGAAACTCGGTGCTTGGCAAATTAAGTGTTGCGTTATAATCTTGTGACATCTTTTATGTGTTCTCTCCTGTTCTTGATTTATAAATACTGTTATCAAAAAAATCTGCTCGATTTGTTGTTATCACGCATATCTTTTTTGTTTACGTCTACTATCTTAACATCATCGTCTTCCGATGCATCATCGTCTGCATCAATATGAGCTGTGTCTATCGTTCTTGACGTATAGTTTATCCTGCTGTGCCTGTCGGGCAAAGAAACTTTGACCTTTTGCTTCTGCGTGGAAAACTCACCTGTTGTAAATTGTTCCTGACGGCTGTCATCGGGGGCATTTTCTTTTGCTTTTTCCGCAGAAAGGCGTTCTGCTTCTTCTTTAACCTTTTGTGTATCAAATTCAAGAGTACGCTGTATTATTTCGTCAAAATCGTTTTCCACGGCTTCAAAGCGCTCCTGATAGCTTTGCAGATGTGTTTTGGATTTTTCGCGGGTGGGATACATTTCGTCGAGCTGACGGGCAGTGTCCTGCACTGAATCGCTTGAAGGCAATCCCACGATAACCTGTAAATGAGATTTATATTTCTCTATAAGCTCATTACGGAAAAGTACGATCTTTTCCTGCAGGTCTATATAATCCTGCTTTGCTTTTTCTATTTCCGCGTTTACGCTGTCCTGCTGTATCCTTGCGTCTCTTATTATTGCGTCTGCGCGGCTCTGGGCGTCGCTGATTATTTTAGCTGCGTCTTCCGATGCGTCGGCTCTCGTTTGGCGCGCGTCGTCAAGTGCGTTTTGAACTTCCTTTTGCAAACGCACCTTTACTTCTTCCGTTTTTCTGTCGGCGGTCTCCATAATTCTCTTGGCGTTGTATTCCGCCTCTGCCTCTATTTCCGACTTTCTTTTCTGTGCGTTATCTATGGCATCTTTTATATTCTGCTCGTCGTTTCTGTATTGCTCTACTCTGTCGCCCAAAATTTTCAGCTTTTTCGTAAGCTCCGCACGCTGCTTTTCATACGCTTCAAATGTGGCGCATACTTCATTAAGCAAAGCGTCAACTTCGTCTATTTTGTAGCCGCCCATCATTGTTTTTGTAAGCCCGGCGTTTTTTATATCATTAATATTAAGCATAACAACAAACACGGTATAAATCTGCGAAAATTTATATCGTTCCTTTCCCCTTTAATATTAATTTGTTTTATATAATATCAGCAATAGATATCGTTTCTCTCAAGCTCATCGAGAAGGTCGTCGCCTGTCAGGTTTATATTCTGCGGGAGAATTATAAAAGTCTTTGTGGCTATTCTTTTGATATTTCCGTTATTCGCAAATGCTACGCCGCCCAAAAAGTCAAGTGTTCTGCGCGCAACCTCTCCGTTTGCGTTTTCAAGGTTCAAAACAACCGTGTTTTTATGATTAAGCTCTGTTGCTATTGTTTTTGTTTCGTCTCCGAAATTGATTGGCTTGAATAGAATAACCTTGAGCTTGGCAGTTGCGCTTATCTCCTGACCGCTTATTGAAGAAACCCTTGATGAACGCGAAGATGCAGTTCTGCTTTCCGTAAAAGCAGAATAATCCTGGTCATAAGATTCGTCCTCGAAATCGGTATCAAAATCGTTGTAATCGGCGTTTTCGTCTGCTTGGGGGAAAAATCCCATTCTCTTGATCTTGTTTACAAAATTTGCCATTATATATACCCTCCGTAATCAATAATATACTCTTTTTCCGAAAAGCGCCGAACCTATTCTAACCATAGTGGCGCCTTCCTCTATTGCCGCGGCATAATCGTCAGACATACCCATCGACAGTATATGTATATTTACATTATCCATTTTTTTGGACTGAATGTCAATAAACATCTTATAAATCTTTGAAAAATATTTTCTGTTTTCGTCCTGATTCTCACAAATGGGCGGAATTGTCATAAGACCTTTTATGCTTATCCCCTTAAACTGTCTTGCTTCATCAATGAACTCATAAAGCCTTTCGGTATCTACTCCCCATTTACTTTGCTCACCTGCTGCGTTTACCTCTATGAGCACATCTATACATTTGTTAAGCTCCTCTGCCCGCTTAGATATCTCACCTGCAAGCTTGATACTGTCAACAGACTGTATCAGGGTAACTTTATCTATAATCTGCTTTACTTTGTTCGTTTGCAAATGGCCTATAAACTGAAGTTCCGCGTTTTTCAGGTCATATTCGTCATATTTCTGCAAAAGCTCCTGAACCTTGTTTTCGCCTATATATTTAAGCCCCAATGAGATCGCGTGATTGATTATCTCGCACGGAACCGTTTTAACAGCCGATAAAAATATTACTTCTTCACGTGATTTTCCGACCTTTTGGCAGGCGTTACTTATTCTTTCGTTAATGAGCTTATAGTTATATTCTATATCCTTTAAATTAAACTCAGTTAACGATCTTACCGTCATACAAATCTGCCCCCTGTGTTACAACATCGTCATACAATCTTATTGTACCATATTCTGTCAAGATTTGCTCGGGGTCTGAGTCGCAGATAACATAGTTTGACGATGAATATATAATGGATATTTCTCTGAACATAAGCTCTTTTGCGTATTTTATATACACGCCCTGTACTTTTTGCATCTTCTTGTATTCGTTGCCGTCGGAGTCTGTTGTTTTTACCTCGACCTCTGCGGTGCGAATCGCCTTTTTGGGTATTCTCAACCCTTCGTAATAATTTATATCTATTCTTATGTCTTCGTTTCTCAAATTCACAAGGTGAGAATTTATCTCGCTGCATTTGAATACAGCCAAGCCGTTTGTGTTTTTGTTTTTCTGGTTTATCTTTACAAGCTGCGCAGGCACTTTATCAAACGAAGAAGATGTAAATGTTATATAGACCTTTCCGCTTGAAGAATTAAGTTTTAAAGCCTCCTGCGATGTTACAGGGCATACCACATACCACTCAAATTCTGTTATTACCTTGCCTACGGTGTTTTTTGCCACTGTTTTTTTGCTTATTGTTTGATAATCGTCTATTGTCATTTTCTCTATGTTTTTATATTCAAAGCAGTCCTCGTAGCCATCACAATAAGACGAAAAAATGCCCGATTTACCCACCGGTATCTCCGCATAATCGCCTGCGGCGCCCGATGAATATGAGGAGAGCCTGTCTTTCAAATAATTAACTCTGTCGTCAAAATTTTTTACTTCTCCGGTCAGATATTTTCGCTCGTTGATATAGTACATAATGTTATTTCTCAAATCAAAAAGCTCCGAATAATCACCGTTAATAACAGCAGTATTATAATTGCATAAAGACGTTGTTATCTGATTTTCAACAACATTTATTCCCACGGATATTCTTTTCAGTCCGTCGTTCAGCTTTTTAAGGCTTGCAAGCTCATTTTTTTCACGCTCGCTCTCAAGCCCCGTGGTGGTTGCCGTTTGAGAAGAAAACACCTTTGCCACAACCGAGGCGCTGTTTACTTTTTCCCCGTCATTTACCGTATACGATACAAAACCGCTGTCAGATGAAGTTATAGGCTGCTCCTGCCTTAAAACAAGGCAAGACGCGTCTATTGACTCAGCCACGCGCGACGAGTACACTTTTTCAGTAACTATCATTGAGAAATGAGCCGACAGCATAGCATACACAATATAGAAAATAATAAGCATAAAAAGCAATGCTATTCCGAGTCTTTTTAATATCTTAGTTACCGTATATACCGCCCCTTTCACATATTTCCACAGCCCTGCACAGTATTTTTGAAATATCAAAGTCAAACAGGTCTATGTCTATCCAATTTATTCTATCGTTGCGCAAAAACCACGTAAGCTGTCTTTTTGCATAACGTCTTGTTTCTCTTTTCAGGTTGTCTACAGCCTCATTTAAAGAGATTACACCGTCAAAATAAGGCTTAAGCTCTTTATAACCGATTGCCGCACTTGCAGTAGAACTCATATTTTTACCGAGCATTTTTTTCGCTTCATCTAAAAGCCCCTGCTCCAGCATATTATCAACACGCATATTTATTCTGTTATACAGGTTTTCCCTGTCAGCGCACTTAAGCCCTATATAAACCGCATCGTAAGGCGACGGCACAGCGCGTGAATTTATCTTTTGCTCCGTCATTGTTTTGCCTGTTGAATAATATATTTCAAGCGCTCTAAGCACACGCTTTGTATTGTTTATATGTATGTTACCGGCGGCTTCGGGGTCAATTCTTTTCAGCTCATCATAAAGAGGCTGTATTCCCTCGTTATTAAGTCTTTCGTTTAGTTGTTCGCGTATTTTTTGATTGCCCTCTTCTTTTGCAAAGCTTAAATTATTAAGTAAAGAGTCTATATACAGCCCTGTTCCTCCTGCCACAACGGGCAGTTTTTTATTGTCGCTTATCATTTTTATTATCTTATGAGCCTTCTGCACATAATCCGAAACACTGCTCTGCTGCTCGGGCGGCAGATAATCTATCATATAATGGGGTATACCCTGCATTTCATCCTTTGTGGGCTTCGCGCTCGCTATGTTCATTTCTTTGTAGATCTGCATTGAATCGGCAGAGACTATTTCTCCGTTAAATCTTTTTGCAAGCTGAACCGCCAACGCTGTTTTTCCCGAAGCGGTAGGGCCTGCAACGGCAATTACCTTTACTTTGTTATTTGTCATATTTGCCGCCCCCTAACGCTTATTATGTCTTACAGCTTGTCCGCGATATTAACAATATCTACGGGCTCTGCGGCGATAAAGTCCGCGCCCTCGTTTTCGAGCTCTTCCCTTGTTCTGAAGCCCCACAGCACACCGCAGGATCTCATTTTTGCGTTTTTAGCCGTTTGTATATCAACGTTGCTGTCGCCGATAAACAAACATTCTTCGGGTTTTATGTTATCCCTCTTAAGAAAGCACATCATAAGCTCAGCATCGGGCTTTGGGCTGTAACCGTCTCTGTTGCCTGCATACCATAAAAAGCTTACATCGGGAAAAAGCTCTTTAAGTATTATGCCAACGTATTCATCTGCTTTGTTTGAATAAACGGCTAACTGTATACCTTTATTTAAAAGTGCTTTAAGCATTTCGTTTATTCCCGTATATGCCTTGGTTTTATCGGTAAGATGATTTGCGTAATAATCTTTGAAGTCACGCAGCAGTTCTTGCAAAACTGCCTTGTCTTCGGTATTTGCGGCACGGCTTATAAGCTTCGGTATGCCGTTGCCGACAAAATATTTATATTCATCTAACGTGTGCGTGGGCAAGCCTTGTCTCTTTAATGCATAGTCGGCTGCGTGAGATAAATCTTCTATTGTATCTGCGGTTGTTCCGTCTAAATCAAAAATACACAGCTTAAGCATTTTTATGCCCTTTCATTATTTCTTTACATACTCATATATGCACATTTTATAGTATATCAACATTCAGACGCATTTTCAATGTATTTGTCACTTTTTATTATGAATTTTTTTGAACTTATTTTAGGTTTTTTCAATATTTGTGATTATTTTTCTCATTTAGAAAAATAATCACAAATATTGAGTGTTTATGCTAAAATATGGCGGATTATTTATTGGAGATGATTGGTTTTGTCGCGCAAAACAAAAGCGTCATTGATGCTAATTATATCATTAATTCTGATCGCAACGACAATGTCATCCGCAACCGGTGCAGATATAGGCTACTACTCAGGAGACTATACCTATCACAAACTGTTTTGCAAGGGCAACAGCTTTTATTCATTACACTACGGCGCAAACAGCGCCGTAGGCACCATTTACAACGAGAATTTGAATAATATACAATCTTCCGATTTTGTAACATACGATTCACAAATTCTTACCTGCTTTCAGTTAAGCGGAGAGTTTTATGCGGTTTGTCACGGCATATCTTACGATACTCCGAACACGAAAGACTTTATGATATTTAAAGGCGACAGTATGTCATCCATGTATCTGCAATACACAAAACATTCTTCATCTTTTTCGTTAAACGGTGCCTCAGCTGACTCTCACCTAAATATATACACAGTGGATTTCGGATACGGAGGCGATATTAAATCTGTATCTGCAACAACGGAAAAAGTTTCGATTTATCATATAGGCACAAAAAATATTGACTGCATTATAAATAACGATTCTCTGAGCTTTGTTGCATTGGCAAGCCAAAACAAAGTATATGTGAAATCCGCTGATGCTTCCGAGTTTTCTCTTGCCGCAACTTTCGGTGAAAACATAACACGGCTGTATTTTCTGTCCGATAATTATATTTTGTGCAACGGTCGGCACATAGTAGACGTATACGGAGGATATTTGGGTTCTCTCGGTAATTGTTCATATGAATCTCAGGGCTGTTATTGCAATAATTATTTTTATATTACAGTCGGAGACACGGTAGTTAAATACGATTTGTCGCTCAACCCCATAAAAGAATACCCCGTAAACGGCACTGCGCTTGATTGCGCCGTGTGTAACAATACTGCGGCAGTGCTTGCCGACTCAGGCGGAAAGCTGTGTATTTTTCCTCTTTCCGACAAAAGCGAAAACAATAATCCTTCTCCCGCGGCTCACGAGAATACAGACTCCCCAAAAGCCAAAGACTCAGACAAAAGCGCTACAAACACAAAAACCGACACGTCATCTTATATAACGGGTAACGCCCAGGACACGGACCGCTCCGTTATTTATATAACCCGGGGCACGACCGTTGCAAAGCTTCTTAAATCGGATATTTTTGACAAAGACGACGTTGTGTTTGAAAACTACAACGGAGTTTCCATAACATCGGGAAAATTAGGCACGGGAGCAATAATTACAAACAATACCTCCGGAGATAAATACAGCGTTGTTCTTACAGGCGATGTAACAGGAGAGGGGAATATAAATTCCAAAGACATAAACAACTTTTGTGACGCTCTTGTGGGAAATCGCACATTTTCTTCTGCGCAGTCTTTTGCCGCAGATGTAAACAAAGACGGACAAATAGATTTGCTCGATCTGCTGTGCGACGAAAAGATTACCGAAGGCAAATATAAACCGAAGTATTAAACAAAGCGCTCTTTATGTTTAGTCAATAAAATCAAAAAGAAAAATCACCGTATGCCGAAGACTTCGGTACACGGTGATTTATTATTTTACAAGAATTAATACATTCCGCCCATATCGGGTGCGGCAGGCATTTGAGGTGCAGGCTCTTTAATGTCTGTAACAAGCGACTCTGTTGTTAATACCATAGCCGCTACGGAAGCAGCATTTTGAAGTGCGCTTCTCGTTACCTTTGTAGGATCTATTATTCCTGCTTCCATCATATCGCCGTATTGTTCCGTGAGGGCGTTAAAGCCGTATCCAAGCTTATTTGAAGATTTTACGTTAGATACTATAACGCTGCCCTCAAGCCCTGCGTTTGCGGCAATTTGACGGAGCGGCTCTTCCAATGCCTTAAGGATTATAGCCATACCGGTCTTTTCGTCGCCCTCAGCTGCCGAAACAGCTTTTTCAAGCTCGGGAGCTGCGTTTATAAGCGCAATTCCGCCGCCTGCTACTATGCCTTCTTCAATAGCCGCTTTTGTTGCCGCCAAAGCGTCTTCTATACGAAGCTTTTTCTCTTTCATCTCTACTTCGGTAGCTGCGCCTACTTTAATAACTGCTACTCCGCCGACAAGCTTTGCCAGTCTCTCCTGCAACTTCTCTCTGTCAAAATCGGATGTTGTAACTTCTATCTGCTTGCGTATCTGATTTATTCTTGCTTCTCTCTCTTCGGGTGCGCCTGCTCCGTCTACTATAAGTGTGCTCTCTTTGTCTATCTTGACCTGCCTTGCTCTGCCGAGCATAGATATATCTGTATCCTTTAATTCAAGACCAACTTCTGAGCTTATAACGGTACCGCCTGTGAGTATTGCGATATCCTGAAGCATTTCTTTTCTTCTGTCGCCGAATCCCGGTGCCTTAACGGCAGCGCAGGTGAATGTCTGACGAAGCTTGTTCAATATGATAGTAGTGAGCGCTTCACCCTCTACATCTTCTGCGATTATAACAAGCTTTTTGCCCGACTGCACTATTTGCTCCAAAAGCGGGAGTATTTCTTGTGTGTTTGATATCTTTTTGTCTGTGATAAGGATATACGCGTCGTCTATAACGGCAACCATTTTGTCTGTGTCTGTCGCCATATAGGGAGTAATATATCCGCGGTCGAACATCATACCCTTAACAACTTCACACTTTGTTTCGGCAGTTTTTGAATCTTCTACGGTTATGATACCGTCTTTGCCTACCTCAGACATAGCGTCTGAAATATATTTGCCTATTGCCTCATCGGCAGATGATATAGTGCCTACTCTCGCAACGTCGTCAAGTCCGTTTATCTCTTTAGAGTGCTTTTTAAGCTCCTCAACAGTTATATCCACAGCCTTTTGAATACCCTTTTTAAGTATCATTGGGTTTGCGCCCGCAGTTACGTTTTTCATACCCTCACGGATAATTGCCTGCGCAAGCAAAGTAGCTGTTGTTGTGCCGTCGCCTGCAACATCGTTTGTCTTTGTTGAAACTTCTTTTACAAGCTGTGCGCCCATATTCTCAAAAGGATCGTCAAGCTCTATTTCTTTTGCTATTGTAACGCCGTCGTTTGTGATAAGCGGAGCGCCGAATTTTTTATCGAGAACAACGTTTCTGCCTTTCGGTCCAAGTGTTATCTTAACTGTATCTGCAAGTTGATCTATGCCGCAAAGCAGCGCCTTTCTCGCATCTTCACCGTAAATGATTTGTTTTGCCATAATAAAAACCTTCTTCCTTAAATTAGATTATTCAACTACTGCCAATATATCTGACTGGCGAACTATTGTATATTCTTCACCGTCAAGCTTTACTTCTGTTCCGCTGAATTTTCCGGTGATAACTTTGTCGCCCTCTTTAACATACATTTTAACTTCTTTTCCGTCTACAATTCCGCCGGGGCCTACCGCTACAACAACGGAAAACTGAGGCTTCTCCTGTGAGCCCGATGAAAGAAAAATACCTCCCGAGGTTTTCTCTTCTGCTTCTTCTGCTTTAAGTACAACTCTGTCGAGCAATGGTTTGATATTCATTATATATTCCTCCCGTTTGAATGTGTTCATTTGGCACTCGAACCGCTCGAGTGCCAATTAATATTTTAACCCATTTTTTATAAAAATCAAGAGTTTTTTGTCATTTATTTATTTTTTTGTTAGATATTTACTGTGTAGGAAGTTTTATCGTGCAAAACAATAAGTTTTTTGTTGATAAACTTAGCAGGATGTGCTATAATTCTGCCCGAAAACAGTCCCGCATGAGGTTATTGTTATGAAAATTGGCAGTGTTGAAATAAAGGGGTACACGGCGCTTGCGCCTATGGCAGGCGTTGCGGACCGCGCATTTAGAGAGCTTTGCAAAGACTTCGGCGCATCTTACGTTGTGAGCGAAATGGTAAGCTCAAAAGGAATTGAATATTCAAACAAAAAAACGCAGTCGCTAATGCAGATATCGCAAAAAGAACATCCCTGCGCCGTGCAGATATTCGGCAGTGAGCCAGAGGTTATGGCGCAAAGCGCAAAAGAAGCCGTTAAATCAGGCGCAGATATAGTAGACATAAATATGGGGTGTCCTGCGCCGAAAATCGTAAACAACGGCTGCGGAAGCGCACTTATGAAAGATCCCCAATTGTGCGGAGAAATAGTAAACGCCGTATCAAATTCAGTTGATGTTCCCGTTACGGTAAAGATAAGAAAAGGCTGGAACAGCGAAAGCGTCAATGCGCTTAAAGTTGCGCAGATTTGTCAGCAAAACGGCGCAAAAGCCGTAACCATACACGGCAGAACACGGGAGGATATGTATAAACCCTATGCAGATTGGGATATAATCAAACTGTTAAAGCAAAATCTTAATATACCCGTTATAGGAAACGGAGATATCACCTGCGCCGAAGACGCCGAAAGAATGATAGATAAAACCGGCTGCGACCTTGTTATGATAGGGCGCGGAGCTCTGGGCAACCCAATGATATTTGCCGAAATAAACGCCTGGTTTAATGATCTCAGGCAATTGCCGAAAGCATCTGTTACCGAAAAAGTTTCGGCTTTGCTTAAACAGGCAGAGCTTGCCGTAAAATATAAAGGCGAACGCATAGCGATAAGAGAAATGCGCAAACACGCCGCATGGTATTTTAAAGGCTTTGACGGCGCCGCCGCACTGAGAGACGAAGCAGGCAGGGCAGAAACACTGGAGCAACTGCAAAAACTATGTGCCAAAGCATTAATTATGAACAATACGTAATAAGTAAACTATTTTACCAAAACACTTTACTTTTTTTTACAAATGGCTATAATAGTAATGATATTGTAGGAAACGGAGATTTATTATGAAACATACAGACATAATCGAGATAATAAGCAACGCGGATTATATAGAAAAAACCGTTACCATATGCGGTTGGGTAAGAACCTCCAGAGATTCCAAAAATATGGCTTTTTTGGAGATAAACGACGGAACATCCCTCTCGCATATGCAGGTAGTAATCGACAAAAACATAATAAGCGACACATCGGACTTTATGCGTCTGGGAACAAGTCTTAAGATAACAGGCACGGTCGTTAAGGCGTTTAAAGGCGACAGTGTTGAAATAAACGCTTCCGAGATAACCGTATTGGGCGAATGTCCGCTTGATTATCCTCTTCAAAAGAAGCGCCATACACTTGAGTTTTTGAGAACAATGCCTCACCTCAGAGTAAGGACCAATACATTTAACGCCGTTTTCAGAGTAAGAAGCGTGGTGTCAGACGCTATACACAACTTCTTCCAGTCAAGGCATTTTGTATATGTTCACACTCCGATACTTACAGGCAGTGACTGTGAGGGCGCAGGCGAAATGTTCAAGGTAACAACAATAGGCTATTCCGACAAATATAAGAACGAGCAAGAATACTACGAAAACGACTTTTTCGGAAAAAAAGCAGGTCTTTCCGTTTCGGGACAGTTGGAAGGCGAAATGGCTGCAATGGCGTTTGGCAAGATTTACACATTCGGTCCGTCCTTCCGAGCCGAAAACAGCAACACACCGCGTCATGTTGCCGAATTTTGGCACGTTGAGCCCGAAGTTGCATTTGCAGAGCTTCCCGATATCATCGAGATAGCCGAGGATATGATAAAGCATATCATAAAAGAGGTTCTTAATCGCTGTTCAAGCGAAATAGATTTCTTTGAAAAGCATTTTGAACAGGGATTGCGCGACAAGCTTACTCACGTTATGAATAGCAATTTTGAGATTCTTGAATATACTAAAGCGATAGAAATTTTGCAAAATGCTGACGCAGACTTTGTATACCCCGTTGAGTGGGGCTGCGATTTGCAAACGGAACACGAAAAATATATAACAGACGAAGTGTTTAAAAAGCCCGTGTTCGTTATCAATTATCCCAAGGATATAAAATCTTTCTATATGAAGCAAAACCCCGACGGCAAAACGGTTGCCGCGACAGATCTGCTCGTGCCCGGCGTCGGTGAGATAATCGGCTGCAGCGAAAGAGAAGCCGACCTTGACAAACTGCTTGACGCTATGCAAAAGCGCGGTATGACTATGGACGAATACAACGACTATGTTGATCTGAGAAAATTCGGCTCTGTTCCGCACAGCGGATTTGGATTGGGACTTGAGCGCATGATAATGTATGTTACGGGAATAAGCAATATAAGAGACGTTATACTGTTCCCCCGCACAGTGGGCAACATAAGATAATGCTACCTGTAAAGGAAGATTTGCATATGCAAAATAAACCCATAGGCGTGTTTGACTCGGGCGTGGGCGGACTCACCTGTGTAAAAGAGCTTAGAAAGCTTTTGCCTAATGAAGATATAATCTATTTCGGTGATACGGGCAGAGTGCCTTACGGCAACCGCAGTAACCAAACCATCAATAAATATGCCCGTCAGGACGCAGATTTTTTGATATCAAAAAACGTAAAAGCTATAATAGCGGCCTGTGGAACGGTCAGTTCCGTAGCAACTTCACTCGGCGATTCACTCAATGTTTTTTACACGGGCGTGCTTAAGCCGACCGCCAAAGCCGCGGTAAAAGCCACAAAAAACGGTAAAATTGCCGTAATAGGCACGACCGCCACAATAAAAAGCGGAAGCTATGAGCGTGAAATAATGAGTATTCACCCAGAAATAAACATCATCACACAAGACTGTCCGCTGTTTGTCCCGCTTGTAGAAAACGGTTTCGTTGACAATAATAATCAGATAACACGTCTTACGGTAGAGCATTATCTGAAAAACATCAAGCTATCCGGCGCCGACACACTGATACTGGGCTGTACTCATTACCCCATTATAAAACATATAATAAGAGATTATATGGGGGATAACGTGACACTTATAGACTCGGGTTCCGCCACCGCTGAATACTGTGCGGGGTATTTATCTGACAACAATATGCTTAACAATAAAGAAAGCGCGGGAACAGCAGAGTTTTATGTAAGCGACACAACCGAGGGCTTTTCTATGCTCGCAGGTCTGTTCTTAAACGAAAAAGTAAGCAATAACGTATATCATATAGACATAGGAGCGCTTGCCGCAAAGAAATGAAAAATCAAAATCAATATTATCCGCCGGTTTTATTTGCCCGGCGGATTTTTGCTTGAAAATTATTGTAATATTATGTCAAAAGTAATATAATATTCTGCGGGTTGAGGTGATATTGATGGTTTACTCGAGCAACAGTATGGGGATATTCGGGCTAGATGCGTTCAAAGTACAGGTAGAAGCAAATATCGAACGGGGTCTGCCTTATTTCGGAGTTGTAGGCTTACCAGACGCAGCGGTAAAAGAATCTCGCGACCGTGTTCGCGCTGCTATAACAAACTGCGGCTTTACATTTCCGGTGGCTCGTATAATTGTGAATTTAGCGCCAGCCGATATACGCAAAGAGGGACCTATATACGACCTGCCGATACTAATCTCCCTGCTTTCGGCAACAGGCCAGCTAAGCGGTGACTATGACGACAGCGCATTTATAGGCGAGCTGTCTCTTTCGGGCGATGTAAGAAGCATTAACGGAGTTTTGCCCATGACAATAGAGGCAAAAAACGCAGGCTTTAAAAATATATTTGTGCCGTATGATAATTGCAGCGAAGCCGCCGCGATTGAAGGAATAAACGTTTACGGTGTCAAAAATGTATATGAATTGTGTTCCCACCTTACGGGAGGCAAAGAGCTTTCACCTGCAAAATATACTCCTCCCGCAGAACCAAACCATACAATATATCCCGATTTTTGCCAGGTAAAGGGTCAGTTTGAGGCAAAGCGCGCTTTAGAGATAGCGGCGGCAGGCGGTCACAATATACTGCTTATAGGACCTCCGGGTTCGGGCAAAAGTATGCTTGCAAAAAGAGTACCCTCTATCCTTCCCGAAATGACATTTGATGAAACTATTGAAACCACAAAGATTCACTCCGTTGCAGGGAATATCTCAAGCGGTCATTCGCTTGTTACAGAAAGACCATTCAGGTCGCCTCACCACACAATATCCCCGGCAGGGCTCACAGGCGGAGGAACAATTCCTCACCCCGGGGAAATAAGCCTTGCGCACAATGGCGTATTATTTCTTGATGAGCTTCCCGAATTTCCTCGCAGTACGATGGAGGCATTAAGGCAGCCTCTTGAGGACGGCGTCGTTACCATATCAAGAGTTACCGCCTCTCTGTCTTATCCTTGTTCAATAATTCTTATAGGAGCTATGAATCCCTGCCCGTGCGGCTATTTCGGCAACAGCGTGCGTAAGTGCGTATGCTCGCCGTCAGCCGTTGCAAAGTATTTATCTCGTATTTCGGGACCGCTTCTTGACAGATTCGATATCCATATTGAAGTGCCTGCGGTTAAGTTTGAAGATATAAGCAACGACCTGCCGAGCGAAAGATCTTCGGAAATACGCAAACGTGTAAACGAAACCCGCAAATTACAGCAAGAGCGCTACAAAGAATGCGGCATTACCTGCAACGCCAAGCTGACACCGGGAATGATGGAAAAATACTGTAAATTAGACAGCAGAGCCGTAACCATAATGAAAAACGCGTTTGATAATATGGGGCTTTCCGCAAGAGCTTACGATAAAATACTTAAAGTTGCGCGCACCATTGCTGATATGGACTGCAGCGAGATAATTCAGCCGCAGCACATAACGGAAGCTATCCGTTACCGCAGTCTTGATAATAAATATTGGAAGGTTTAAAACATCAGTGCCAAAAGCGGCAGTCAACCGATAACGATTGACTGCCGCTTAATATTTTTCTCAGGAATATAATTATTTAATTAAATAAGATCTGCAATATGCTTTTGCAAAAGCACAACATCAGTCATTGTAAGATCTCCGTCTGCGTCTATATCTGCCGCATTGAAGTGTGCACCGCTTAAAGTATCAAGCTTTGCAATGGCCTTTTGCATAATAACAACGTCGGTCATAGAGGTTGTGTTGTCACCGTCGGCATCGCCGAGCATAAAGCGCTTGACAAGTGTGTGAGAGCCGATAAGCTCGCTTTGATCTTCGATATCCCACATGCCGCTGTATATATTATTCATATAGAATGCTGCGTCGTCATCATCTAAGTAGTCAGGATCGTCCGAAACTACCTTTGTGTTATCAACAGCATCGGTAAACGCTTTTATTCTGTAATTTGTTCCCGAAGCGCTCTTGTCTACCCAAGTATCGCTGTTGGAAGCTAAGAAGAAGCTCTCGCCGGGGTTTGTTTTGTTTGTAAAGTCTATCCAGGACCAGGATTCTGTCTTGTCAACAAGCAAGCTGAGCTCATCGTCTGCGTTTGCAGTAAGTGTAACAACAACAGAGAAGCTTTCGCCTTCTTTAAGTGATATTGCGTTATCAAGCTTAATTGTGTGGTATCCGCAATAATCCTCGGTGCCTTCAATAGGAGCCGTTAAAGCGATCTTTCCGCTTGCGGGGTCGTTTTTGTCAGTGAGACCGGTGTAAATGTTTATTGAATAGTCAACATCGTTCTGAGCTGTCCAGAAAGACACTGCCTTTAACTCTTCATCGGACAAAGATGTGAATACATTTGCCATTGTGGCAGAACCCTGTAAGTCTTCTGTGGCAAAATTAGATGTGCCGTCATATTGATAGTTGCGGTCAAAATTATCCGCAGCACCGTAATCATAGAACTGAGACCAGCTTGAAAGAGCAGACGTATCTTCATAAGATACCCAGAAATATCCGTTGTCGCCCCATGTGGTATCCCAACTGTTTTTGATGAGCCATGCACCGTCTTCTTTAGGCTGGCAGCGTCTGCTGAAGTTATCTCTGCTGTAGTTGTCGTCCCAACCAACTACAGTTACCTGATGGTTGGTGGAGCTTTTCATAAGGTTGCAGAACGCGGCGGTCGCGTCGTTGTAGTAAGAGTCGTCGTGGTAGTAAGAGAAGGTACCTGCGCCGAATTTTGTTATCATATATTTCATATCATCTCTGTCTGCGGGAGAAACCCAATACATATTCTCCAGATGAACAGGTGACAGGCTGTATGATTCAGATTTATCGTCTACACCAAACGAAGGCTTAGCATTTGAATATGCGTATTGCAGGTTAACTTCTTCGTCTACCGCACTCGTCCATCGTGCAAGTGTAAAAGGCGTTAAAAACGGAGAGCCGCCCATATCAAGGAAGCTGTAATAATAAGCGTATGAACGTGAAATCTTGTTGCTGTCACCGCTGAGCATATTAAGCTTGTCATAAGACGGGCTGTAATGGAAATACGCCAAATGCAATTCCGACATATTTGTAGATATATCGTATCCCAAATTCTTAATTAAAGACGCCTCGGTCGCGGCTGCTGTGGCGTGAGCCCAACAGGTTCCGTATTCGCCCTGGTCCTTTACAGAAGTGATATATCCTTCGCTCACAGAGCTGTACTTTTCGGGAAAAGCTTCGCCTCTGCGTCCCATAGCCTTTGTCATAAAGCTCGACTGACCAAGTTCAGCGTAGCTTTTAAAAGGCACGTCAATGTTAATTTCACCGTACTGTGAAACAACACCCGAGGTGCGCGCTGCAGAGTCCGCGAAAGCGGTAGCTCCAATGGTTGCGGTAAGTGTGAGCGAGATTGCCGCGCAAAGTACCTTTTTAAATATGTTCATAACAAAGACCTCCTTGTTTCACTCGCTTTAGCCACAAAACACTTTAAAGCGGTGAATCGATGATGTGATGATTATAACAGCATGTTCCGGTTTTGTCAACCATTTCTTGATTCTTTGTGTTTGTTAACAAAATCATTTCGTTGATTATAATACATTTTGTTAAAAATTGCAATACATTAACGCTATGTTTTTTATTCTGACAAAAAAATATGTCTGTTACATAATATTCTGTTTACAAAATAAAATGACAAATATTTTCATTGGTTCTCCACGAAAAACTGTGGGATGCCAATTCAAGGCGCTTTGATTGGAAGCCTGTATTAGCGGTGGAGAACTGTATGCTCCACATTGGCTTACCCTCCGAAGGGATTGCAGACAACTAAAGAAAAAGCCCCCCTTTTTACATAAGGGAGTCTGTTTGTTACGGGCGAACAGTGTTTATCTCTACAAAAAATTCGCCCTACAAAGCCAAAAAATGATAGATTCACCCCATCGAGAACGAAGCAGGGGGATCTCGTCCACCCAGTGGGGGGCGGCAGCCCCCCGGGTGGTCGCGAAAGGGGTTTCCAAAGGGGGAAACATCCGACGGGGTTCCCCCTTTGGTGTCCTTTGCCTACTTTCTCACATGGGAAAGTAGGTGCCTGCCCGGCATTAGGGCAAAACTCTGGGTTAAACTAAACCATCAGTTTTCCATCTCATCAGTTAGCTACGCTGACAGCCTCCTTTTACACAAAGTAATCTATTTTAATATTATTGTCCCACAGTTTTTCGTAAAGAGTGTTTTTATTGAATTTTAATCGGCACTTGAAAATAATATACAATAAATATTGCTGTTTTTCTTGACTATTTTTGTTTTTTTCTTTATTATAGCTATGATAAGTTAACGGTCAGGGAGGATAACCATGGAATTTATACTGGTAATAATAAGTGTTCTTGCTTGCTTTGCCGCAGGATTTGTACTATTGAAGCCCGAAACACGCCGTGCCTTTCCCACAGGCTTTTTAGGCGGCGCATTTTACGCCGAGGGCCTTTGGCTCATGCTTAATCATATTATATCGGAGATCTGGGAAGATAACCATATTATGGCGCTAATCAAATGTATAATAGATATTCTTGCGGCGGCAGGCACAATATACAGCATCGCGAAATTCACCAAA